>JAQUYR010000047.1 GCA_028691715.1 Bacilli bacterium
TTTATTTGCCTCATAATAAATCTCTTGGGCAGTTTTAGGACTTAAAACTTTGGTTATTCCAAAGAAATGCTTCAGTTCCATATGTGTCCAATGATACAGAGGATTTCCAATAGTATATGGCACTGTTTCTGCCCATTTGAGAAATTTATCTTCAGCACTAGCATTACCAGTTATATATCTTTCAGGAATCCCATTTGCTCTCATAGCTCGCCATTTGTAATGATCACCATAGTTTCCATCAACAACCCACACTTCTGTTAAATTATTGAACTGACGATTCTCATATATCTCTTTAGCGCTTAAATGGCAATGATAATCGAATATCGGCATCTCTTTAGCATATTTCTGATAAAGCAGAATCGCTGTTTTGTTTTCTAGTTGAAATGTTTTCCCCATGAATTCTTTCATATAAATCTCCTTACTTCTTGATACAAAATTAAAACATCATAGTTATTTTACTTTTGGTTCACGATATCCCTGTTTCAACGAAACATATCGGGCAATCTCTTGGAGTTCTTCTATTTCTTTGGAAATTTCTTCCTCAGTTTCATTGTTAGCAATTCTAGCAGCGCTCAATACACCAACAATTTTATCCTCAAAATTATAAACTGGAACTGCATATGTGCAGATGTAATTTTCAGTTACCCCGTTATCAAGAACATAACCGAGTTTTTCATATACAGTTAATTCCTCGAGCAATTCTTTATATCTTTCACCAGCTATACCATCAAACTCAGCCGATAAAACCTTTTCTAATAATTCTTCCTTTTTTGATCCTGTCGCAAAAGCTAGAAAGGCTTTCCCGGCAGCATTGATGTGAAGTGGCATTTGAACCCCGATATCAGTAGTTGTTATTCTGGTTTTTGGAGACTCAAATTTATAGATATAGATTAGTTTATCACCAAGTCGTTTACAGGCAAATACTGTTAAACTTCTTCTATTAGCGAAGTCTTTTAATCCCTGACTTGCAAAATTAATGAAATTTGAATTTTTAGTGTAAGCTTGACCGATAGCAAATATTTTAGATCCTATAACATATGTTTTTAAATGTTGATCTTTGTAGTATATTGCATCCTCTTTATATAGTGCTTGCAATATATCAAAAACGGTAGCTTTTGGTAAATTAAGTTTTTTGTGAATCTCTGAAAGAGTAATACCTTCAGAATATTTAGAAATTAATTGTAAAATTTTTAGTGTTTTTTCCACTGTTTTATTTGATGCCATACCGACTCCTTATATACGTGTATACGAACACTGTTCGCATTTATATTTTAACACACTTAAAAGTACTTGTCTATCTTTTTTACCAATTTATTAATTGTTTTCAAATATATAATAAAAAAACTAGGATTCACCTAGTTTCATAATAAATTCTTAATAAAATTCAAACTTCTTTTTATATCAATACCCGTTATTCCTTCAAGAATCAGATAAGCATTGGGACATTTTTCCTCAATCTTTTTAATAATATAGGGATAATTCATCAATCCATCTCCTAGTGCTACCTGAATCAATTTGTTATCTTTAACAATGTAATCCTTTAGATGAAAAATGACAATTTTATCAGAGAATAGCTCCAGACACTGATCGAATATCTTAACATGATTAAAATGATTGTCAATGCTAAGAAAATTGTATATATCAACAATAATCTTCACCCTTTCACTCTTTAAATCATTGATCAATTGCAAAAGTTTTTCTGGAGTAGAGATGACATGATTGTACGCTCCTTCAATAGCTACATAACTAGTGGTACTTTCCGAAAAATCTGTCAATTGCTTGAAGACTTTTAATACTCCTTGATAAGCTTTTTCACTTTTATTCAGGGGATTAAATGTCCACTGATCATCATTATAGGAACCAGTTTCTGTGCCAACATATTTAGTTCCAAAAATTTGAGCATATTTTAAATGGTTCTTGAAATTCTCAATTCCCCTGTGCAACTTGGCCTGATCACTATGGATGGGATTGAAATAAGCTCCCAACATAGCTATTTCAACATCACTTTTTGAAAGTGATATAGCGATGGTTTTCGCCTTTTCCTGATCAAGGGGCATTTCATAATCAAGAAGGGCTTTGTTTAAAACCAGTTGGATAATATTTATTTGACTATCAACTATCCTTACTCCCAAGTCAGCAGTAGAAAATTTACCTATGTCATGAGCTCTAATTCCAATCTTCATAAAATACCTCTATATATAGCCTAGTGATTTGAGAACAAAGATGAAAAGAAAGATGGTAATTGCTGATGCCATTGTCGTCCACACCACTATTTGCCCAGCTAAAATATGATCATTATTCATCTCCTTGGCCATTATAGCACTAGCTACAGCGGCTGGAGCAGCAAATAATGCCAATAATGAAGCGATTTTTGGTCCGTCAAATATTCCCATTTTAATAGCAATGAATAATATTGTTGTTGGGACAACAATAATCCTGAAAATAACTGTAGGGATAATATATTTTTGAAGGTTTTTTACCGCTTTAAATTCAAACTGACCACCTAAGACAATTAAAGCAAGCGGAGATGCCGTTTTGGATACACTATCAATAGTTTTATATAAAAATGTCAATTTATCTCGTAAAATAAAGGCACTTTCTGGAATCAATAATCTTACCAAACAGAAGACTATACCAACAACTGTTCCAATGATTAAGGGATTTTTTAAGATATTAAGCAATGTTTTCTTTATATCTGTCCCTTTCTCTTCCTGAAAAAGAGAAAGGGATATAACAGCAAGTGTATTAAACAGAGGAATAGCAAACATTGATATCAAAGAAACATGGGCTAATGTCTGAATTGCTTCTGGTGAATTTGTTGTAAATAAACTAGCAGCCAAAGGGATTCCTATATAGGCAAAATTGCTCCGAAATGTGGCTTGAAGAATTACTCCCTTCTTACTGCGGTCTTTACAAAATAAAATTACTAGGACTAGGCCTATTGTAAAAACACTCAAAATAGCAACAACAGCAAAAATTATTAACTTCCAGTCAATATTGGTAAAACTGGAATCATAAATATTTTTAAACAGCAGAGCGGGAAGAGCTACATAAAAACAAAATTTATTACCCTTTGCCAAGAATTCATCACTTAATAATTTTATTCGTTTTAAAAAATATCCTAAGCTCACGAGTAATAATATTGGTAAAACAGCATTAATTGCAAAAATAAAACTATCCATTGTTACACCTCTTTTTTTCTGAACCGTTTGTATAATTATTTATATCAAAATATGGCTCTAAATAACTTCTAGTATTTTCCATCATTTCAATAAATAACTTACAACAATCCTCAAAAGATAAGGTTGAACACAAAGGGTCATTTTTAAATGATAAAAATATTCTTTCTATATTTCTCTCTTTAATTCCATAATACAAATTTTCTTGATTATAAAGATTCCTCAAGATCAAATCATTAACAGCTGGTGAAAGTGTTTTTGAACACAATGGCCTGACGGTATCATTGGTAAAAACAGCATTTGTTTCAACAATTGCTCCTAAAGGAAAATCCTTCATCTGTCCCTGATTTGGGAGATTTACATTTGATAATTTAACATCAAATCCTAAAATTGCCTTGATTAATTCCACTGCTTCTTCACCAGATTTTTCTAGGGTAATCTCTTTTTCACCATTTGCCATTTGTGTGGATTCTAAAACTCTTTCTTCTTGTTGTTTCTTTCTAAAATCGACTGAAGTCAGAGCAAATTTCCAGTAATCAACTACTTCTTTAGATGATAAATACCAGGAATTGTTCATAAATTCTACAAGATGGCGATCACCAGCAGCCCCCAGAATACGATATTTCTTGTAAAGATCCATTTTTACTCTATTAGCATAAGCAAAGCAGTTATATTTATACTCATCGGTGTCTCCTTTTTCATTGTAACCTGTCATGTAATATTTATCGATGAACTGATCAAGAAGCGACATGATATCAACATCGTGATACTTTGCTTCACTAATCCAGGTAAAATGATTAATTCCCGAAACCTCAGTAAATATTTCTTCTCTTTTAACGGTGATCCCCTTAATCTCTTTTAATACTTTGCAAAGAAAATCCTGTGTATGAAAGACTTCATGGCAGCACCCAAATGCTTTTATGTCAGGAAAAACATCATACAAAGTCTTAACACATAAACTCATCGGGTTGGTAAAATTTATTACCCAGGCCTTTGGAGAATACTTGGCAATCGCTCGGGCAAACCCTTCGTATAGGGGAATGGTTCGCATTGCTCGTAAGATTCCTCCAGGACCAGTAGTATCACCAACACTCTGGTAAATCCCATATTTTTCGGGAGTATGAACATCACTATTCATCTCCTCAAAGGTCCCAGGAAGAATAGAGATCACTACAAATGATGCTTTTGTCAATGTTTCTTCCAAAGAATCATAAACACAATAATCCCACTCTGTTAAGGCTTCAGGAAGTTTATTGATTCGTCTTCCAATCTCTTGATTTAATAGGGCTGCTTTTTTATCGATATCATAAAGAGCAATTTCTCCACTTAATTCTGGTGAAAGTGAGAGATCATTCATAAATACCCGGGCCCATTGCTTTGATCCACCACCAATATAAGCTATTTTTATTCTATTCTTAACTGTCATTTTCTCCACTCTTTCGCATACAGATGAAAGGATACTTTATATTATCATCCTCGCCATTTGCTCTTAAAACTCTATCATACCTAATGAAACCCATTTTTTCATAAACATGAATCGCTCTTTCATTCTCTTCATAGACATCTAAAATGATGGAGCCATGATAATTAAATAATTTCCTCCCAAAGCTCAGGCATCTAGTAATAAACTCATATCCCAGTCTTTGTCCTGTGTACTCTGGAGCTAGCCCTAAGCCAATTTTCATTTCCCCATCAGTCTCAAATTCATATTCAAAAATACCGAATAATTCATTATTTTCATTAAAAACTGAAAAATAAAATATTCCATTATTTTCATTTAGTATTTCATCCAGATCGCGATTAAAATTCTCTGCCTTAGCATTATAAAAAGTATATGGCTCTTCATAGTGCCAACTAAAAAATTCCAAAGCATCTTTTTTATTCATTCTATATATTTTATATTCCATATTTTTCCTATTTAAGAAGCAAGGCTTCTTCTTCCTTTTTCAATTGCTATTTTACTATTTATTAAGAAATATTACAAGATACTATTGTCCTTTTTCAAAGTAAATGTTTTCTACTTGTCTTTTTTAACATTTTATGGTATCATTACACAGGTGAAAATTATGAAAAAAGATTACTTAATCGCTATAGATCTAGATGGAACTGTTATTACAGGATTTGATAATTATGATAAAAAAAGTTTTGCTCTCCTAAAAGAATTATCAGAGTCGAATAAAATCATCATTGCAACAGGTAGGCCTTATCGCTCAAGCAAATACTACCACAACCTTTTAGGGCTAAATACTCCTTTAATTAATTATAATGGTGCTCTGATTCATAATCCTCTGGATGATAAATTCCCTAAGTATATGATAACCATTCCTCGTAATACTCTTTTTGAGATAATCGATAAAAATCGTGACATCTTGATCAATCTTTTTTGTGAGGTTGAGGATGATATCTATTTATGGAAAAATGACGATCTCATCAAGCCCTATCTGCATTTGGATGGAGGTAATCTCCATGTTGGTGAACTATGTGAAATTCTACCAACCGATTCAAATGGGGCTATTGCTATCTCTTGCAAGGGATCTGAAGTTCGTCTACAAAAGTTTATCGATGATAATTATAAAGACATCCTTAAAATTAGATTTTGGGATAATGACCAATTTGTCATCTCAGAAATATATAATCCCTCAGCAACCAAAGGTTTTGGCTTAAAATTAATTGCTGACTATTATAAAATTCCTAAGGAAAAAATCATCGCTATCGGTGATGGGCACAATGATATTGAACTATTACAAGAAGCAGGAATTTCTGTTGCTATGGAAAATTCTCATCCTGACCTCTTGCAAACAACTAAAAACATCACTAAAACCGTTCAGGAAAACGGAGTTTATCATTTTCTATACGAATTCTTTAAAAAATAAAAAACGGATTAATCCGTTTTTTTTATTTAAATATTCCCATTTGATTGACCATCGCCTTTTGTTCATTCACCATGTACTTAGCGATTTCATCAACCAGCATAAATGTTGGCTGTAAGTATATCTCAATCACTTCATAATGGGCATAAGCATCATCTACCGATGCTTCAATCAAAACATATATTTTAGAAATAGTACTATTAAAATATATTCTTTGGGTAACAATTCCATTAGCATTTGTCAGATAATTGGAATTGTTGCTCGCTCTGGCAGGGATATAATCCTTAGCATTATAAGAAATTCCTACTGAATAATTAACTGTTTTTCCTCCATAGGAAAGAGAATCCCAACAAATGTCAACATATTCTTTGCCATAGGCGTAAACCGATCCCTCGATGCTTTCTTTATCTACGACAAGATTATTAAACTCTCCTAAATAGTGATAAACATTTGCCTCGATGACATCAGAGTACCCTACCATTTCTAAATATGAAGATTTAATTCGAAAATAATATGTCTTCGCAGAAATTGGCAGAGAATAATTAATATAGTTATTAACATCGCTTGTTGAAGTGACATCTTTTACTGTTTCCCAGTTTTCTTTGTCATCAGACATTTCTAATTCATATTTTATATCAGAATAATTTGGATTATTATTCCAAACAAATTTAACTTTGTTCTGGGTATAAAGATCACCAACAACAATGAAATTGGTAACTTTTCCTAAAGCAGCGATGACATCAAAATAATTATCCAAACTTACACTCATTCCAATATTGTTATAAGCAGTTATTCGGTAATATACCTTTTTTACAATTTCATCAATCTTAATATTGGCATTTATCTGATCGTTCTTGTCTATTGTACAATCAGCTTCCAACCAGTTGTTTTGATCAAAGGAATATTCAAAACGATATTTTATTTCGTCACCAAAAGGATATGATAATCTATCCCACTTGATATTAACTGTTTCTCGGTAAAAGCGATTATCAGAGACGAAAATGTTATTTATATCTCCCAAAGAAACCTTTTCTATTTCTAGATCTTTATCAACAGGACTACTAACGCCATCGCTCAAGGTTAGACTGTTGGATTGAGCCCTAACTCCATAATAGTAGTCACCTGATAAAATGTTTTCATCGATATAAGTTATCTCTTCTTCATCTGTAAGGTTACCGATGACATCAATCACTTCTGTTGGTGAATAAGTGATCTCTTTATCACTGCGATAAATAATGTAAAATTTAGCATTCTGTTGCTTACTAAAGGTTAATCCGTATCCAGCGGAAGTTACTCCTACTTGAAGATTGGTGACTGGATTAATATCAATCTTTTCCATTGTTGTAATCTCTGGAAGAATTACTGGTGTATTCCATAATTCCTTAGCCCCAACAAATCCTCTGGTATCACCAATTGCCGCTTTCAAAGTCTTATAGGAAAATATCGCTGTTCCCTGGACCTTTTCTAGAGTTTGATTATACATCAATTGATAATAAGCTTCCAAGTCGCTGGTCTGCCATGAAGAACCATCACCAGCAGCATCCCTAAAGTATAAACCCATTCCTGAGTATAGCTTAACATTTTTATATTTCACTACCTTGTTCCACCAACTTATCAGATCAGCATAGGCACACATATCGTGTTCTAATGCCCAATATGTTTGAGGAAGAATATAATCAATCCATTCCTCATTAATCCATTTTAAGGTATCAGAATATAAATAATTACCATAGTGCTGATAGCTAGAAGTCGTACTTGAACCATTTGTGATAGCATCGCCATCACTATTATATGTAACGACACCATCTCCACTCTTCCAAATTCCTGATGGAGATATTCCAAGTTGAACTCTTCTACCACTCTCTTGGTTATAGCTTCTAATCGCAAGACTCAAAGACTCAATGAAGATATTGGTTTGTTCTCTCCTGAAGTCATCAAGAGATAAGTTATTTGTGTTATATATGCTTCTGGTTATGCTGTCATCAACTCCTGAATCATAAAAGTAATCGTCAAAATGAATGGCATCAACATCATAATTTTCTATCAGTTCCATACATGTGTCAATCAAAAAAGTTCTGACAGCTGGAATCCCAGGATTCAAAATAACTGAATCTGTTCCCTTCAAGAGATTATTTGGATTGGAGGCTGGATTGCTTGCTTTATATCTACTGGCTATATCTGACAGTGAAGATGAGGTGTTATTGGTAACTCGATAGGGATTTAGCCAGGCATGAAATTCAATTCCCCGTTTATGGCATTCCTCAATAATCCATGGCAGGGCATCCCAGGTTGGATTGGTATTATAATATGTAGACCAATTATTATACTTAGATTCATAAAAAGCATCATTAAATGGTCGGACATGGAAAATCATAACATTAATATTATAATATTCCAAAGTCTCAAATATGCTCAATATTTCTTTCTTATATTGAGCTTTTGTTGAGAAAGTCTGAACATCACCAACAATAGCACTGATCCAGACAGCCCTGAATTCAACATCTGGTTGAATATATTCTGATGGTATCACTACTTTTGTTGTTGTTCCTAAGTAAACTACATCACCATTGCCATCACTTCGAGGAATGGTAACACCTTCGTCAGCATTAACTTCTACTAATCCAAAGAAAAAGAGAATTAGTAATATGCCACTCACCATTATTTTGCTAATTTTTTTCATAAAAAACTCCTTAAATCATTCTTTTTTCTTTAAGAATTATACCATATTTTTTCTTATTAGTCTATGATAAAAATAAAAAGCGAGTCTTTCAACTCGCTTTTCGCTTCCTGTAAATTATATACTTACGCTATAACTGTTACATTTTTTGCTTGTAAGCCACGATTGCCTTCTGCAGTTTCGAAACTAACTTTTTGGCCTTGAACTAATGTCTTGTGACCTTCGCTGTTAATAACTGAATAATGTACAAAAATGTCTTTTCCATCTTCCATAGTGATAAAGCCATAGCCTTTTTCAGAATCAAACCATTTTACAACTCCTGTTAACATGTGAACCTCCTTTTGTAATAAATTACAAAATAAAAACAGAATAAAAATTGCTGCAATAAAGAATTTTATTACAGCGGTAAATCAAACGTCCTTATCTTACTCATTAAGTATAACATACCTTTTTGTAAAATGCAAACAAATTATAAAGATTTTTAAAC
>JAQUYR010000048.1 GCA_028691715.1 Bacilli bacterium
CTGTATAGTATAATAATTTTATAAGAAATGAGGGATGTTTAAATGAAAAAGTTTTTTAAAGAATTTGGTAAATTTATAAGCAAAGGAAATGTTATTGATTTAGCTGTTGGTATAATCATTGGTACTGCTTTTCAGGCAATTGTGAAGAGTTTAGTAAATGATGTCATCATGCCGGTAATCGGAGTGATAGCTAAGTTTAATCTTCAGGATGCTTATGCTGTTTTAGTGCCTGAAGTTGCTGATAGTACTGGAGCAGTCGTTCAGGCAGCGGTTTTACTGCGTTATGGAGCTTTTATACAAAGCATTATTGATTTTTTAATCATTGGTTTTACAATTTTTGTAACAATTAAAATAATTACTGGTGCAAAAAAACGTTTTGTAAAGGGGCAAATAAGGGCTCTTAAAAAGTTAAGGAAGAAGCATCCAGAATTTTTCGAAAAAGAGGATTCTTTGGGAAATACTCAATACAATGAATTAAAAAATAATTACCCTGAGTTTTTTAAGGATGAAAAGACTTTAGAGAAGCCAGTAATTGTTGAAGAGAAGAAACCGACAACAGAAGAATTATTAACTGAGATAGTTGGTATCCTAAAAAAAGAAGAACCTGTTAAATAAAATGATTTCATTGTAATAATGACCAAATTGTTTTATAATGAATAGGTAATAATTTATAGGTGGCAATATGCAATCATTTGGAGCAATAATAACTAAATTTTTAATCAGATTGGCCAAGAAAAAACAATTTTGGTCAAAAGATGGTGAAGAGTTTCTTAAGGCAATGTCTTTAAGAGAGCAAAAAATACCAGATGTTGAAAAAATTCATAGTAAAGATAAGATGTTTATTTTAAATAAAGAATTTAGCTATGATGTTGTTGAAATAATTCCCCAAGGAACCAAGGAAGAGGACATAAATAAGGTTGTGATTTTCTTTCATGGTGGAGCATTTATCAATGAAATATCTCTTTATCACTACAAATTTTTATTGGAATCGATTAAGGGTATTAATTGTCAGGCGATTGTTCCTATATATCCCTTAGCACCGAATGCAAGTCATGAAGAAGTCTATCAATATGCCAGTGATGTTTACCAAAGATATCAGGATAAAGATGTTATTTTGATGGGAGACTCTGCTGGAGCAACACTTGCCGTTGGATTAACGATGATGCTCCGCAATCAAAAGAAGAAGCTTCCCTCTAAACTGATATTGGTATCACCATTTATGGATTCCACATTATCCGATGGAAGAATTGCCAAGCTTGCTGAAAAAGATCCCTTTTTAGCTGTTCTTGGCTTGAGGATGGCGGGGAAAATGTTTGCTAAGGAGTTAAAGATAACCGATTATTTGGTAAGCCCAATATATGGTAATTATGATAACTTCCCCGAAACCATTATTTTCACAGGAACCTATGATATCCTAAATATTGATGCTAAGAATCTTAAAGATAAGTTAAATGATAAAAAGATACCATGTAAATACTATGAGTATCAAAAAATGATTCACGACTTTCCTCTGTTTTTTGGTAGAGAAGCTGGAGAAGTCAGAAAAAAAATAAACGATGAAATAAATAGGTAATTTTAAATATCCCCAGTAGGCAAGGCTAATGGGGATATTTTATTTAACAATTGAAAAGCGTTTACATTTGTGATAAGATGTATTTAGAAAAAGTGAGGAATATATGAGAAAAAAATCGACATTATCAGTAAAAAATTGGATCTTAATTTGGAGTTTGGGAATGGCTGGTCAGCTATGTTGGAACATAGAAAACCAGTGGTTCAACACTTTTGTTTATGCGAAAATTGCTCCTGATCAAAGTATTATCACTTGGATGGTAGCTATTAGTGCTATTGTTACCACTGTTTCAACATTCTTATTTGGAACATTAAGCGATAGAATAGGTACCAGGAAACCTTTTGTAGCTTTTGGTTATATTCTTTGGGGAGTTTTCACTATTGTTTTTGGACTGACGATGTATATTCCCAATTCTATCAATAATGCTTTGATGGTAATGGCTATTGCGGTAGTTGCTGCTGATGCCTTTATGAGCTTCTTTGGTTCGATGGGTAATGACTCAGGGTTCAATGCCTGGATCACAGATAATCTTAATGATAAAAATCGTGGAGGAATAGGAGCAACATTAGCTATTCAACCAGTACTTGGAACAATTGTTGGAACAGTTATTGGAGGTATAATCATCGATCTTTTCGGCTATATGGCTTTCTTTAGCATTATGGGACTTTTGGTCATCAGTATTGGTATTTTATCAATCTTTACAATGAAGGATGCTAAAGGCTTAAAGGCTAATAAGGATGGTAGTTTTTGGCATCAATTTGCAAAAGCTTTTAACTTTAAAGAATTCTTTAAAAAGAAAGAACTATTGTTAGTAAATGTTACAGTGGCTATATTCTTTATTGCCTTTAATGTTTATTTTGTTCATATCGGAAATCTATTTATCTATAATTATGGATTTAGTGCTACCAATTCTGGGCTTCTCCAGGGAGTAGGATTAATAATCGCCATTTTATTTACTTTCCCAGCAATCAATTTGATCAATAAGAATAAATCGCCACTCTTATTTGCGATGGCTATAGGTATTGACATCATCGGACTATTGGTCTTGTGGACATTTGCTGGCAGTTCAGATTCTAGCAATCTTTTAAGCGTTACCAATATTCCTTTATTCTTAGGAGTGGTTTTAATCGGTATAGGTTATGTCTTAACAATGCAAACAACAATGGTGTGGAGTAAAAAATTATACCCTTCAAATGCCCGAGGACAATTTGAAGGAATTAGAATACTATTCTTTGTTTTGATTCCCATGATTTTTGGACCGATGATTGCTGATCCTATCATTGAAAAATATGGGTTCAGTTGTCTGATAAATTATGGAACTGAAATTGATCCAGTAATTATTGCTGGCCAAGCTCCAACTGAAGCGCTCTTTTTAGTAGCAGCAATTGTTGTAGTCTTTACATATATTCCTCTTTTCTTTGCTACAAAATATCATGATATCAGAATTCATGAAGAACAGAAAGCGATAGATGAATAAAATGAAACAGATAGAAATAAAAGAAAAAATTGACCTTTTAAATGATGATGGGAGTTTACAAAAAGCTGGATTCGCCAGGCATTTATATTTTAACTATGATTCTTCAAAAATAAAAAGAAAACTGCGAATTAAAGAATGGGATTTTTATCAGATAATAAATGATGATTATTGTTTACAGATGAACATCGGTCATATTACTTATATTTCTAGTGTTAGTGCCACATTATTCAATTTGAAAACTGGCAAAAGATACAATATTGGTGTGATGAAATTATTCCAGAAGATTGAAATGGAAAAGAATGGTGAGAAAAATCACGCTCTAGAATATCAAAATAAAAATTTTATCATGAAATTTCTTGTGAACGATAATGTAAGAACATTATCGCTTAGCGCTTATAATAAAAAACACCAGAATTTTGAAATATCCCTTGAATTATTGGGGATAGAAAATTCCGATGGGATGGTGATTGCCACTCCGTTCAGAAAAAAGCCACAGTGCTTTTATTTAAATTATAAACAAAATCTTTTCCTTGCTCAAGGCAAAGTCATCATCAATGAAGAAGAATTCATTTTTAATAGGTCAAATTCCTATGGACTGCTCGATTGGGGACGTGGTGTTTGGCCATATAAGAATGAATGGTTATGGGGAAGCGGAACTACAATGCTGGATACAGGTATGCTATTTTCCTTTAATATTGGAAAAGGTTTTGGTGATCTGAGTAACGCAACCGAAAATATGTTATTTCTTAATGGAATTGCTCATAAAATTGAGGAAGTGTTCATCGATTATGATAAAAATGATTATTTAAAGGATTGGAAATTTACCAGCAGTGATCACAGATTAAATCTCATTATGAAACCTCTTTATGATAATTACACTTCAACAAATTTTTTAATCATTGCGATGAAATGCCATCAGGTATTTGGATTTTTCTCAGGTAATTTTATACTTGATGATGGGAGAATTATTGAGGTAAAGAATATGTTAGGATTTTGTGAGGTTTGTAATAATCGCTGGTAATGGGGGTGGATGCATGATTCAATCGTTTCCGAAGGAAATTAGTGGATATATCGGTGATAATAGAATAGTAAAAAAACGCATTGGGAGATCAAATGCATCAGTTTATGAGATTATTGGAGCAGATATTTACCTGAAAAGAAGTCTCAATACTGATTCTCTCAGGAAAGAAAGAGATATCTATTTGTGGCTCAAAGGTAAAATACGAGTACCAGAAGTTATTTTTTGGTTTGAGAATAAAAATGAAGGTTTTCTTTTAATGTCAAAAATCAAGGGAAATAATCTTATTTCCAATAGATATTTAAAAAATCCAGAAAAACTGATTTCTCTTTTAGTGTGTGGTTTAAAAGAAGTGCATAAAATAGATTTAACCAATTGCCCTTTTACAAATGAAGAGAGCATATCGCAGAAATCTTTTGTTCATGGCGATTTTTGTCTACCGAACATTATGATATATCAAAATAAAATATCTGGTTTCATTGATATGAGCGATGCTGGTATTGGTGACCCCTATATTGATATCGCTTGGGCATGGTGGAGTCTATGCTATAATTTAAAAACGAGAAAATACGAGGATATCTTTTTTGATAAACTCAACCTTATTCCTGATTTCAACAAGATTTCTTATTATACAAAAAATGTTTTTAATGAAGTTATAAGATTAGATAAATAAAAATGTTATTTTAGTGGAGTTTAGACAGGCATTTTTTAGTCAATGCTTTCATAATCAGCAAAGTATAATTGATATAGTTTTAATTTTTTTGATACCAACTGTTGGCGAACAAAAACCATTTTATCAATTGTCTCCCAAATGAAAACCCAGCTAATGATAACAAAGAGCTGTTGAATCGCAAAAGTGATAAATTTATCATTTGACAATAGTGCCGCAATTGACATTGAAGTAATACCAACAATTCCAAGAATCAGACTTATCAGTTTGATTCTTTTAATTTCTTGATTTTCGTGATAGATTATCTTGATGATCTCTGAATTTATTGATTCTTTAAGAGTGGATATTTTGTTGTCATCCTCTAACTTATCCTCAAATTCGACTCTGATTGTCAGTTGTTGATGGCTTGAGATATACATTGTATCACTCTCAAGACGGGTAATAGCATCGAGTACTTTTCGACGATCAATAGGTCCTGATGAAATTTTTATGTCGATTATGCCATCTTCAAACTTTGCTGAGTAAGCACCTATTCTTTTTCTAATGTGTTGAATTTTTTCCTTGCGGATAGCTTTTAATGTTCGCCTACTCTTTCTTTCTTCATCTTTCATTTATATCCTTCCTTTCAAATACTATTATTATATTACCATATTTTCCCCTTTTTTTCTAGGATTTAATTGAAAAACCGTTTAAATTGGAGAAAAGAGGACGAATATTATAAATATTAATAAAAAAATATATTTTTTTTATTAATTACCAATAAAAAGACATTTCTAGTTGTTTATATTATGAAAGAGCTAAGGGAGGTAAATAGCTATGAAGAAAGTTATAATTACATTTTTATTTTTAATCGCCTTTTTGACACTAACTGGATGCACAACTCAAGATTTAACTGATGACATATCAGATTATAAGTATCTAACATTGACAATCAATCCTAAAATTGATTTCGTTGTCAACAGTGAAGATGAAGTTGATGCTGTTATTCCTGAGAATGAAGATGCTGAAGTAGTAGCTTCAGAATTAGACATGGTAGGAATGGATATTGAAGATGCTATCGATGCATATATTGAAGCAGTAACTGAAACAGGATATATTGATCCTGAAGAAGTTGACAATGAAGTAGCTGTTGAAGTTACTGGAGAAGATGAAGAAGATGTTAGTGATTTTAATACAGCAATCTGTGATCGTATCAACAATTATTTTAAGGCAAATGGTGTTTTTGGAAATGCCAGTGCTGAGACAATCGATGAATATTTGGATAAAGCCATTGAAATGTCAATAAATACTGAAGGACTATCATTGGGTAAAGTTAAAGCCATTGTTATCGCTATGGAGAAAAATCCTGATTTAGATATCGAAGAGTTACGCGATATGACAGTTGGCGATATCATCAAATTAATCTCTGATGATAATAAAGCTAATGGCGTTAATGCTGCTTTATATGAGGAATTTGCATTAGCTAAAGAAGAAGTAAGAGCTAAATATGCTCATATGTTTGAGTTAAGAGAACAAATCGCTACTTTAGAAGGTCAAATTGCTGAATTTACAGGAACTGAAGAAGAATTAGCAGCATTGAATGCTCAATTAACTGCTCTATATGATGAATTCACTCCACTTAAAGAAGCATATGATGCTGAAATCGCTGCTTTAAGAGATTCATATCGTGAATTAAGCGAAGCTGCAAGAGAAGAACAAAAAGCCTTAAGGCAAGCTAGAGTTGCTGAGCATAAGGGTAAATTAACAGAAGCAAAAGCAAATGCCAAAGCTAATAGAAATATTGCTAAGGAAATCGCTAAACGCCAAGCAGGTGAGGAATTTGATCCATTTGTTGGTGATGAAAGTGCTAGTGGAAGTTTTGTATCAGAAGCTAAAACTATCAGATCTAAATATGCTAATATGTTTCAATTAAAAGTTCAAGTTGCTACACTTCAAAAACAATTAAAGAACTTTGAAGGAACAGATGAAGAAAAAGCTCTTCTTGAACAAGAGTGTCTTGAAAAGCAAAATGAATATGATTCTTTAAAAAAGCAATATTACACTGAATTAAGTGATCTTGCAAAAAAGGTTAGAGCAGCTAAAGGTAAATCAGGTGAAACTGGAAATACCAATAGTGGAAAGAATGGAAATTCTAATTAAAAGAAATTTATAACAATAAACAACATAAAACCCCACTGATTTTATATTAAAAGTGGGGTTTTTTAATGCTTTATAAAATGAAATAATAATTTGCATAAAAGCGCTTTATATGATACAATAGTCATACAAAAGAGGAGTGATATAGTGCGAGCTGTAGACATTATTATCAAGAAAAGAAATGGTTTAAGTCTTTCTCGTGAAGAAATTCACTTTATTATTGATGGCTATGTTAAAGGTGAAATACCTGATTATCAGGTTAGTGCTTTATTAATGGCCATTTGTTTCCAGGGATTAAACAAAGATGAACAAGTCGATTTAACCATGGAAATGTTGAATAGCGGAGAAAAGATTGATCTTTCATCAATTAAGGGAATTTGTGTTGATAAGCATTCAACAGGGGGCGTTGGCGATAAAACTACTTTAGTTATTGCTCCGATTATTGCTGCTTGCGGTTTAAAGATTGCTAAAATGAGCGGTAGAGGTCTAGGACATACGGGAGGGACTCTCGATAAATTAGAATCCATTCCTGGTTTTAAAATTGCTATCAGCCCAAAAGATTTCTTTAAACAGGTTGAAGAAATCGGAATTGCTGTTGTTGGACAAACCGCCAATATAACTCCCGCTGATAAAAAACTATACGCTTTAAGAGATGTAACAGGAACTATTGATTCCGTTGGTTTGATTGCTGGATCAATTATGTCAAAAAAATTAGCCAGTGGGGCTCATAGTATTCTTCTAGATGTAAAGGTCGGCGATGGTGCATTTATGACTACTATTGAAGATGCTCGAGTTTTGGCTCGGGCGATGGTTGATATTGGAAACAGTTGTGGCAGAAAAACTGTGGCAATGCTTACTGATATGGATCAGCCACTAGGAGAAGCAGTTGGAAATAGCCTTGAAGTGATTGAAGTAATTGAGACACTAAAGGGAAATGGCCCTCAGGATTTCACAAAACTATGCTTTGAAATCTGCACAGAAATGCTACTCATGACTGATTTTGCTAAGACCAAAGAAGAAGCTCTTTTCATGATTAATAAAGTATTAAAAAATGGTAGTGCTATGGAAAAACTACGCCAAATGATAATATATCAGGGTGGTAATCCTAAAGTTATTGAAGATTATCAGTTATTTGCTCAGGCTAAACGGGTAGTTGATATTAGAAGTGACAAAACTGGTTATATTAAAAAAATACATACACATCGCATCGGTGATGCTGCTATGATATTAGGGGCAGGAAGAAAGACCAAGGATGATATAATTGATCCTAGTGTAGGAATAAAAGTTTTGGGTAAAATTGGCGATTTTGTCAATGCTGGTGAAATTATAGCAAAAGTATACTCTAATGATAGAGAAGAAGAAAGTGCTATAAACATCACTAAAGAGGCTTTTGAAATAATTAATGAAGTTGTTCAGAAGAATAAAATAGTATTGGATATCGTACAATAATAAGAGAGGAAGTTACAACTCATGTTTAAGATTTTCCGGGAACTCAGTTGGTTTATAAAAAAGCATTGGTTTAAGTATTTATTTGTAGTTGCTTTAACTATTCTTTATACATACACAGTTACTCTACCAGCTCAAATGCTTGGTGAGGTAATCGATAGAATCGATAGAAGAACTATTGACAAGGATTATGTCATATATATATTTATCGCAATGGCTATTATTGCTGTAGTAATTTATCTTTCTGGAGCATTTAAAAGATATTACACTGGAAGTTTGAACCATAAATTGTTCTATAATCTTAAATATAATTTTCTAACAAGTCTTTTTAAACAGGATTCTGATTT
>JAQUYR010000049.1 GCA_028691715.1 Bacilli bacterium
TGCTCAACTTGTGATGGCCCATTATTTAAGAATAAAGAAATTGCAATTATCGGTGGGGGAGATGCTGGGTTTGAAACAGCAATCTTTATGAAAAATTATGCAAGTAAGATATATATACTAGAATATGGAGAAAGTGTTAAATCATCACTTGATAATCAAAAGAAAGCAGAGGGAATAGAAATAATTACTTCAGCTCAATTAAAAGAAATAAAAGGAGATAATTTTGTTAATCAAATTATTTTTGATAGATTGGGCAAAGAAGAAACGCTGGATGTAAAAGGTGTTTTTATCCAAGCAGGATATGTCCCCGAGACATCTTTTCTAGAGGACTTAGTTGAATTAAATGAAAGAAAAGAGATAGTAGTTGATTTTGAAACATTTGAAACAAAAACAAAGGGGCTTTTTGCAGTCGGTGATGTTAATTGTGGTAAGGTTAAGCAAATTGTTGTTGCTTGTGGACAAGGAGCTGTGGCAGTAATTAATGGGTATAAATATATATGATAATTAAAGGAATAAAAGCAAGAGAAATACTTGATTCAAGGGGAAATCCGACGCTTGAAGTTGATTGCATTACTGACAACGGAGTTTTTATCTCTGGGGTTCCATCAGGAGCATCCACTGGAAGCAAAGAGGCCTTTGAATTAAGAGATGGTGGACACAGGTTTGGAGGCAAGGGAGTTTTAAAAGCAGTTAAAAATGTTAATGAGATTATCGGTCCTAAAATTATTGGCGAGGATTGTTCTTGTCAAAGAAAAATTGATGAAATAATGATTGAGTTAGATGGCACTGAAGGAAAGTATAATTTAGGAGCTAATGCTATAGTTGGTGTTTCAATGGCAGTTTGCAGAGCTGGTGCTTGTGCTAAAAGATTGTCTTTGCACGAACATATTGCAGGACTGGCAGAGAATAGGGAAATTAGCATCCCTTATCCCTGTTTTAATATTATCAACGGCGGAGCTCATAGTGATAATGGTCTTGATTTTCAAGAATTTATGATAGTTCCCCAGAGCGATTCTTTTAGAGAAAATTTAAGGATTGGCTCTGAAGTATATTATCAATTAAAAAAAGTTTTAAAAGAAAACTATCCTGAAGTATCACTAGGTTCTGGAGACGAGGGTGGTTTTGCTCCGATGATTACATTGCCAGAAATTGCTCTTGGGCTAATTAAAAAAGCAATTGAAGGGGCTGATTATACCAACCAAGTGAAAATTATACTAGATGTCGCAGCATCTGAATTTTATGGTGAGATTGATGGAAAAAGAGGTGGCTTTTATCGTTTTAAATCAGGATTTTACTCCTCATCAGATTTATTGAAATATTATTCTGAATTAATGGAAAACTATCCTATTATTGGAATTGAAGATCCTTTTGCTGAAAGTGACTGGGATGCATTTAAAAATATTAATCACAGGTTAGGAAAAAAGATTATGATAGTTGGAGATGATTTAACAGTTAGTAATCAGGAATTAATTCAAAAAGCAGAAGAAGAAAAGGCCTGTAATGCCGTGATTTTGAAAATAAATCAAATTGGAACAGTGACTGAGATAATAGAAGCATCTAAATTAGCTAAAAGTTATGGCTGGAAGACAATCGTTTCTCATAGATCGGGAGAAACAACAGATAGCTTTATTGCTGATCTTTCTGTTGGTCTCGGTGCCAACTATATTAAAACGGGAGCGCCAACAAGGGGAGAGAGGTTGGCAAAATATAATAGATTATGTAGAATAGAAGATAAGATAATAATTAATTAAAAAAAATGGCTAGAATAAGACTATTTACAACACCAATTTGCCCATATTGTTTCTCTCTTAAAAGATTTTTACAAGAGAAAGGAATTGAAGTAGAAGAAATAGATGTTTCTGAAAATGAAATTGCATTAGAAGAAATGATTAAAGAAACAGAACAAACAACCGTTCCAGTATTAGATATTGATGGAGAGTTTTTGGTTGGGTTTGATAGAAAAAAGATTTGTGAGATATTAAAAATAGAAGATTAATATGAAAATAGCAATCAATGGTTTCGGAAGAATAGGAAGGTGTGCGCTTAAATCAGCAATTAAGAATAGCTTAGATGTTGATTTTGTAGCCATCAATGATTTAGCTGATACTAAAACACTAGCTCATTTATTTAAGTATGATTCTGCTTATGGTGTCTTTGATGGAACAGTTGAGGCAAGAGAAAATAGTATCGTTATTGACGATAAAGAGATCAAAGTTTTTGCTGAAAGGGATCCAGAAGAATTGCCTTGGAAAGATTTAGGAGTTGATGTTGTTTTGGAATGCACAGGCATTTTTAGAACCAAAGAGGGGGCAGGCAAGCACATTAAGGCAGGGGCCAAAAAAGTAATAATATCTGCACCAGCAAAAGATGATGTAACTCCATCATATGTTATAGGAATTAATGAAAAAGAATACAAAGGAGAAGATGTTATCGATATGGGATCTTGTACAACTAATTGCCTAGCGCCAGTTGTTAAAATACTTGAAACTGAGTTTGGAATTGAAAAGGGCCTTATGACAACAATTCACTCATATACAAACGATCAGAATATATTAGATTCGCCACACAAGGATTTAAGGCGAGCAAGGTCAGCTGCAGAAAATATTATCCCAACAACAACAGGAGCAGCAAAAGCAATTGGAAAAGTAATCCCTTCAGTAAAGGGGAAGATGGATGGTATTGCTGTGAGAGTTCCAACACCAGTCGTTTCCTTGGTTGACTTGACTTGTGAATTAAAAAAAGAAGTAACTGCAGAAGAAATAAACGAAGTAATGTCAAAATATTCAGATAATGGTGATATGAAGGGAATATTTTATGTTGAAAAAAATCCATTGGTTTCATCTGACTTTATTGGTAATTCTTTTTCATCAATATTTGATAATGAATACACAAAAGCAGATGGTAAACTAGTTAAAGTTCTCGCATGGTATGACAATGAATGGGCATATTCGCTAAGAATGGTAGAATTAGCTAAGATTATTGGATAATAATTAGAAAATTAGTCCCCATCAGGGGATTTTTTGTATAAAGATTAGTTCTTTGAATGTTCTTTAGTGTTTGTAAAGTAATTAATTTAAATTTAAATATATGGAAAAGAAATACATTTATATAATAATGGCGCTTTTAATTATTGCATTATCTACTTTTACTTTTTGGATGATGAATAAGGATAAGCAGGAGCCGTTAGTAATAGCACCATCCTATAGCTTTGTTGTTTCTGAGTTGGGTGATGTTTCTCTTGTTGAAAACGAAGAAGCTGGATTGAAGTTTGTAATACCACAAGGTTGGGAAGTGACCAATGACCTTCTAGCTAGTTTTTCAATGAGGACGAAAGATTTTATTCCTTTTAATGATAATCTTTCTTCTGCTTCTGTGCCTAAGAAGGGCTGTTGGATTGGTGCTACTGTAAGATACGAAAAAGAAGGAAGTGATAATGATTATTATTTTAGTAGTAATAAGTATTACATTGATAATCCTGATTATTTAATGGAAAACCAAGAAATAATCGAAGTTGATAATATTAAAGCGTTGAAAGAAAATTTAATTATTGGTGAGGAGAACCCGGGAAAAATTGAACACATTTGGATTCCAATAAATGATAAGGTCTATTTATTTGAATCGGATCTTTTCGGGGAAGACCAAGAAGAATGCAAAACTCATTTTGATAATTTTCTTAATACGATCTCTATTAAAAAACAATGAAGCATAACAATTTAATACGAAGTGTAGTACTGACAACCTTGTTAGTAATTTTTTGTGCTACACCTCAACAAATATTTTCAGCTGACATTGATTATCAAGTTATTTCAACTTGGGAATCAAAAAAGATAATAAAGAGTATGCCTTTCGCTATCTATGATAACTGGATTGATAGAAAAACAAACGGAGAGAATAATCTAAACGTCACAACGATTGCTTTATTAAAAGAGATATTAAGGAAGGATGCTAGAGATTATATGTTTCATGAATTGCCAGTCGATATTTCAATTAATGTAATTGCTGAAACAATTGATATTTCTAGAATAATAATTTCAGGAGATATGGCAACTGTGATTAATAAGATTGAGAAAGATAGTGTAAACTTTGCTGTAAGCTATTTAAATGATTATTTCAACAAGGGAAAAGCAAATGCTGGCTATGGTGCAATTGATGTTAATTACACAACTCCTTTTGGAAATACTAACACAATTATTCAATACATTATTTTATCTAAAGAAATTGATAGCAATAGAAGCGAAGTAGTGGCAAGGATATATTCTCCTAAAACAATAATTCCTCCAGAAAGTTATAAAGGATATGGAATGATTGAAGGATTTTTAAATGAGCTAAGTCCCGGAGATTCAATTCCTCCTTTTATTGTTGAAATAAGGGGGACGATTAGGAAGAGTAGTTTGGGCGAATATGGGTGGAATAAATCTCCTCAAATAGATTTAGTTTTTCCTGATAATGTTCCTGATTTTGGACTAAGACCTCCATCATTAGTAGAGAAGTATATTATTAAGCCAATTCAAGAAAAGATTAAAGAACTAGGAAGCATTTTTGGTTTTCTTGGAGGAAATACTGAGTTTGTAGAGGTGGTTACTGGTGGTAGGGAAGACAAGGGAGCCATTGAGAGCGAGCTTGTTTCTATGGCTGAGGAAAAGGTTATTCCAGTTTCTTGTTCAAGAAATAACTTAGGAGGCCCTTTACATAATATTATCATCAATGAAGTTGCTTGGATGGGAACTCATAATAGTTCTAGTGATGAGTGGATAGAGTTAAAGAATGTTTCTGGGAGAGATATAAATATGAAGGGGTGGTCTTTAGTTGATAAAACAAATCAAATTGATATTACTTTTGATAATTTAATAATAAAAAGCGGCGATTTTGTTTTACTTGAAAGAACAGATGACGGCACTATTCCTTCTATAAATGCTGATTTAATATATAAAGGAACGCTAGGAAATGCGAACGAAGAGCTTTATCTTTTTAACAATAATTGCGGATTGGAAGATTATATTGCCGCAAGTCCAAGCTGGCCTGCAGGGAATAGTGGTCAAAGAAGAGCGATGGAGAGAAAAGATAATTTTGATTGGCAAACATATGCTTGGGATTCGTATTATAATATTCTAGGAACTCCAAAAAGAGAGAATAGCATTGTTAAAGAAGAGGAAAAAGTTGAACCAAAAACAGTTGAAGTTAAAGAGGAGCCCAAAGAGGAAGTAAAAGAAGAGGTAAAAGAGGAGCCCAAAGAGGAAATAAAAGAAGAAACTAAGGAGCAACCTGAAGAAGAAACAAAAGAAGAAGAAGTGGTTATTAACTATTGCTCGCAAGTGGGCACACCTAGTCATAGTGGCATTGTTATTAATGAAGTTGCTTGGATGGGGACAACTGTTGGGGCAACAAAAGAGTGGATAGAGTTAAAGAATAGATCCACGGCGCCAATTAATATGAATGGCTGGCAATTGCTAGATAAAGATAATCAAATTAAAGTTATTTTTGACGAGAATGATATTTTAGCACCTGGTCAAATTTATTTACTAGAAAGAACTAGCGATGATAGTGTTCCCAATATCTCTGCAGATAAAATATATACTGGGATTCTTTCTAATAGCAATGAATCGTTGCGGCTTTTTAATTCTTCGTGCCAATTAATTGACGAGGTGTTAGCGAGCTCAAGCTGGCCAGCAGGGAGTAGTAGCGAGAGAAAAACAATAGAAAGAAATAGTGATTTGACTTGGCACACTTCTTTTAATGTTAATGGAAGTCCTAAAACAGAAAATAGTCAGCCAGCACTAATTAGTAATAGTAATAATAATCAAAACACGACTACTATAATTTATGCTTCTTCTCCCGCACCGGAAGAAACAATCACTTATTGCTCGCAAGTAGGCACACCTAATCATAGCGGTATAATTATTAATGAAATTGCTTGGATGGGAACAACTGTTGGGGCAACAAAAGAGTGGGTAGAGCTTAAAAATGTGTCAGACGAAGAAATATCACTAAGTGGATGGCAATTATTAAGTAAGGACAATAGAATTAGAATTATCTTTGATGATGACGAATCATTAGGACCCAATCAATTTTATCTTCTAGAAAGAACTAGCGATAATAGTGTTCCAGATATTTCTGCAGATAAAATATATACAGGAGCTATTGGTAATAGTGACGATCTATTAATGCTTTTCAATAATCAATGTCAATTAATTGATGAAGTGGTAGCAGATCCAGATTGGATAGCAGGGAATAGCAGTGAGAGAAAAACAATGGAAAGGGACAATGATTTAAACTGGCATACATCTTCAGCCATTAATGGAACGCCGAAAGAAGAAAATAGCACTCCTGAAGAAATTGAGGAAGTTGAAGAAGATGATCCTTCACAAGAAGAGGATGTTGTTGTTGTTGAGAATAATGATTATCTTGTCATTTCTGAAATACAAGTTAACGGAGAAGATAATTTAGAATATGTTGAGCTTTATAATCAAAGCGAAGAAGAAATCAATTTTTGTGACGATGAAGAAAATTGCTTTTATTTATCATATTTTGCCCCAACATTTAATCTTGATGAAACACCGAAATATAATTGGAATAATCCATATTATAATTGGAAACTAGAAGGATCTATTTCTCCGGGAGAATATTATCTTGTTGTAATACACGGCAATATTGATGGGGATATGGTTGTTATAACTGAAGATGATGTCCCTTATTCTTCTGCTATTATTAATAATTCAATGGGTTCATTTGCTTTATTTTCTTCTAATCCAATAATAGAAGATGAAGAGTTGACAGAGGAAGATAGAGTTGAACAAGCTAAATTATTAAAAATTGATGCAGTAGGTTGGGGAGACAATGATTTGCCAGTCAAGGAAAATGAGGTAACAAATTCTGGAGAAGGTTCAATGACAAGGAAATGGTTGACTGAAAAGTATATTGATGGCGATAATAATTTAAATGATTTTTCATTACAAAAATCAAGCCCTGGAGAATATACAAAGCAACCGCCAGAGAAGATAGAGAATATTGAAATGGAAAGTATTAGAAATACAATAACTTTATCTTGGGAGACGCCTTATGATCCCGATTCTTCTAGTGAAGATATAAGCTATGAAGTTTATCTTTCAATGAATGGTGCTGATTTTAATATCCTAGAAGATGCAGATATTATTAATGAAGAATCAAGAAATACGTTTGCCTTAGAAAATCTCTATTATGATAAAGATTATTATTTTAAGATTAAGGCCATTGATTTAGACGAGAACGAGTCAGAGATTTCTGATGAAGTAATTTGCAAAACACAAACTTCTAATCATATAAAGCCATTGCTTTATGGTAATTATCAAAAAAATAATTCTTTTAATATTCCTTATTTATCAGGAGAGATAGCGCCGGAGTTGTTAAATACAATAATAGAGGAAGATAATTATAAAACTAATTTCGTTTCTAATCCATTAATAGGAGATGGAGAAGTAGTTTACCTCTCTATTACTATGCAGGGATCAAAAAGAATCGTCGCCATAAAAGATGATGAGATTTTCTGGAATTATAGATGTGACAGGTCTTGCCCTTTACTTTTTTTGGGAAAAGACGGAACAATTTATTTTCATGATAATAGAAACATTATGGCATTAAGCCCTGACGGTAAATTGAAGTGGAAAGAAGAATTTAATTATATTCATTCAGATAGTTTCGCAATTGATTCTCAAGAGCGGATATATTTTATAACAGATGATTATAATATTATTGCCCTTGAAGATAATTTTGATGAAGTGAATGCCCAGATCGTTTATAGCTTTGACAATTATCTAGGAAGTGCTCCTATAGCTATTGATAGTTCTGACAATATATATTTTTCTAATAAAAATACTTTGATTAAGGCCAGTTTTTCTGCCGGAAAAATTAGTGAAAAGATAATAGAGGTTGATTATCATGAAGACTATGAGGGGGATAGGGATAAAGAAGCGATAATATCAAAGATTGATATATTGTCTGACAATAGAATATTAATTAATGTTAGAGATCAATACTACGATGAGAATAATAGAAGCCATAGATTAACAATAATGTTGTCTTCTAATATGAATGATATTTTGTGGCAACAATTAGATTATTCTCCTGCTTTAGCTATTGGAGACAATCAATTTTATATCTGGCAAAACAAGTCGCCATCAGATAGTGCATGGATGACTTTTTATCTCTATGGAATAGATTTATCAAATGGAGAAATTCAGTGGGGGAAAAAGTGGTCTAG
>JAQUYR010000050.1 GCA_028691715.1 Bacilli bacterium
CCGTTTTTCCATAAAAGCCGCAGTCAGATTATCAAAATCACAAGGAATTCCTGGGAAGAAATTATTGACATCGCGCCCTAAATGTATTGTTGTTATTCCTTTTTCTCTTAATTTCATCTCAGCCTTTGCTAATAAAGTAGAACCAATTCCTTGCATTCTATGCTTTCTAGAAACATAAAATAGAGAAATCCATCCAATAGTTTTATATGATTCAATGGCTCTATCATCATTCCAAATTTTAGATATAATAAACCCCACAACCTTATCATCTTGAGTAGCTACAAATGATGCATCACTATAAAAGTATTCACACCCTGTAACATTTTGATCAAATAATTGCTCGGTTATTGGGTAAATAAATCCCACTTCTTCATTCCACAGATAGGCAACATCACAGGGATTGATTTCTGAAAAATTTTTAATATTTATCATTAACTAATTCAGCAGCTTCCTCATCAAATATCACAACTACATCGGGATGTTTATGCAATATTGATGCTGGGAAATCAGTAGTAATTTCGCCGCTCAATAAGCGTTTTACTGCCTGTGCTTTGCTCTTTCCAGCAATTAACATAACAATCTTTTTTGCTTTCATAATATTATCAATTCCCATAGTTATAGCATATTGAGGGACTTCTTCTAATGAATTAAAGAATACTTTATTGTCATTACGAGTTCTATCAGTTAATTTAACTACAAATGTTTCCTGATCAAATGGAGTTCCTGGTTCATTAAAACCAATATGTCCATTACCACCGATTCCAAGGATTTGTAAATCAATTTCAGCTTTATGCAATAAATTATTATAATCATCACAGTTCTTCTGCAAATCGCTTCCCTCAGAAGAAGGTATGTGGACATTCTCATCTTTTATATCAACATGAGAAAACAAATTGCGATACATGAAGGAATAATAGCTTTCTGGATGCGATTTTGGTAACTCACAATATTCGTCTAAATTATATGTTTTAACATCTTTAAACGAAATTTCCTTATTCTGATACATTTTAACTAAATTTTTATATAAGCCGACTGGACTAATACCTGTTGCTAAACCTAGAGTTGCCTGAGGTTTTTCTTTTAATAATCCGCCAACAATTTTTGTTGCTTCCATACTTAATTCTTCAAAATCTTTTACTTTAATTATTTTCATATTTGCCATTTTTGTTTTCCTTTCTATTAACATAATTTATTATTACCCAATTATTCTATCATAAAACAAAGATAAAATCTACTCGTTGTATTATAGTTTAACGGGAACTTTTCCAACAAATTTTCTTTTGCCTAAAAGACATTTTGATAAGCTTTGAAGAGACAGAGGAGTTGCTTCATAAATACAAATATAATTTTCAACCCCTGATAAATGCATGATATCATATGGTGATCTCATACTAACAACGACTGTCTTTTTCTTATCTAATTCGGTAAATAGTCTTGTTTGATAGTCGTCTTTGATTACATTGTATGTAGCCATAATTATCTTATCGTACTTACCAATGATTTCTTTTATATAATGAAGATTTTTTAATTCCTTATTATAGATTACTTCTTCCTTAGGCAAATATTCTTTTAATGATTTATAGCTTTGGTTTTCGTTATCAACTAAACTGAACAATTTTATTTCTGGGAATAGTAATAAAACATTATCGTTATCTCTAATTGGAAGAATACCATTAGAACGAACTAAAGAAACACTCTCTTCAGATAACTTAACTGCTTCATTGATTGCTTCTTCTGGTCCCAATTCATCAATACTAATTTCACCTTGGCAATATTTTTCCTTCAAACGAAGAATTTTTTCAACTGAAGTATCAATTCTTGAAACAGAAATTCGTCCCTCTTTGACTAGTTCAATAAACTTGTTTACGATCTCTTTCTGATCTGAAAGTAGAGCAGCGCCGCAAAAAATCATCATATCAACGCCACCATTAACACAAAGGTCAACAATCTGTTCAGTAGAATAATTTTGTTCAATAGCACCCATGCTAAGAGAATCTGTGACGATTAATCCCTTAAATCCCATCTTTTTTTGTAATAGATCAGTCATAATGTTATAGGACAATGTTGCTGGGTTCTTAGAATCAAAAGCAGTATATAAGACATGAGAGACCATAACCCCATCAATACCCTCATCGAAAGCTTTTTGGAAAGGAACAAGTTCTGTTTCTTCCATTTCTTTTTCACTAGAATTTAATGATGGCATTAATAAGTGAGAATCTTGACTAGTATTTCCATGGCCAGGAAAATGTTTAACCGTTGGTAAAACTCCTCCCTCTTGAAATCCCTTAAAAGCTTCACAAACATATTCAGCAACCACTTTTGGATCATCTGAATAACTTCTTGAATTAATTACTGGATTCAAAGGATTGTTATTTACATCAGCAACAGGAGCATGATTTAAATTAAAACCAATACTCTTTAAATCTTTGGCAACATTATAACAAATATTTTTAATGTTTTCCCCAGTTGCAGCAAGCCCCATCGCTCCAGGAAAAGGAGTGATTCCTTCAGTTACCCTTAAAACGCTACCGCCTTCTTGATCAATACAAGTAAACAGTGGTATTTTGGCCTCTTTTTGAAGACGAGCATTTAGTTTTGCTGCTTGTAGTGGACTAGTAATATTTTTTGCAAAATAAATGATGCCACCAACTTTTAACTCTTTAATCTGTGTTTCTAATTGTTCATTGTATTCGGTACCATTAAAAGCAAAGCAAAGCATCTGCCCTATTTTTTCTTCTAATGTCATATCTTTTATATTCATATCTTTTCCTCTCAAATAATAAGGTGTTACTTAAACAAGTAACACCTCTTTTTTTATCCTACGATACCTGTTCTTTCAATACTTTCAACAAATTGTCTTTGAACAAAGAAGTAACCAATCAATAATGGTAACATCATCAATAAAGCTGCTGTATTAGCGATTAATGATCTAAATAATGGATCTGTCTTAATTTCCGAATCACCAATTGATTGTAAGACATCTCGTCCTTGAGCAATCCAGGTTCCCATTACGGTATCCAAACGATTGGTACCATCGCCTAGTTTACTGGCAAGTAATGGAAATTTTAAAGAGTCATTCAATAGACCAGCAAAATATAAGTCATTCCATTGCCATACAAAAGCGAATAAACCAACAGTTACAATTGCTCCACGAGCATTTGGAAGCATAACGCTCCAGAAAGTTCGAATAACACCAGCGCCATCGACTTGGGCCGATTCTTCTAATTCTCCTGGAAGATTTTTAAAGAATTGCCTAAATATGAAGATGAAAATCGCTGATCTAATTCCTTGGCCAAAGGCTGCTAGTATATACATAGAGAACACACTACCAACTAATTTTATACCAAAGAATGGATAATTAGTCAAAAATAAATTTCTCGAAACATGTAATGTTTCATTAGGAACAACCAAAGTAAATATTATCAAATAGAATATGAAATTGCTTCCCTTAAATTTTAAACGAGCAAATGAGTATCCAGCTACAGCTGTTGCCATTATCTGGATTAACATAACTACAGTTGACAATATCAAAGTGTTCCATATTGATGTACTATATTCCAATAATTCCCAAGCTATTTGAAAGTTTACTACACTGAAAGCTTCAGGAATCCAGGCAACCTGAGGATTAGAGATATCATTAGGATCTCTAAAAGCAATAGAAAGTTTTTGAACAATTGGTGCTAAGATGACAAAGCATAAACCGATAAGAATGAATGTTCTTATTATTTTACCAGCGATTATCATCGCATTTTTGCTTCTAACTTTTCTACTGATTGGATTCTGCCAATCTTCTTTCAATTGGGCCCAAAAGGATTTCTTAACTGTTTCATTATTCATCATAATAGAACACCATCCTTGAAAGTAGGAATACTACTAAACCGATTATTATCAAAGAGGAGATACAGAATAACCAACTCATGGCAGCATGTACACCATAATTCGTTAGATTACCTAAACCATCAACCAATTTAATAACACCAGCACCTTTTATTTTATTAATAGCGGTTAGCACTTCTGAACGCAAGAACGAGTCTACGACTGTATACACCCCGGCTGTCAGCATTAGTGGCGATACCATTGGGAAAGTAATTTTCCAAAAAATTTCATATTGTGTTGCTCCCTCTATTTTAGCGGCTTCATACAAGTGACGAGGCACTGATTGAATACCAGACAAGAATATTAGAATCTGAACACCAGAATATGAGATGATATCAAATATTCCACTAGAAGCATTACCCAGGAAGTTTACCACCCCGACTGGGAGGTTCGCATTGAGCAAGAAGTCCTGAAAATTAAACATTGTTGAAAAGATATCTGTACCCGCTTCGTTAATAGCTTCAGCTGCCAAATCACCTGATGCCATTGCAACATCAACAGCCTGTGAGTTAAAAATAACTGGCATAAAGAAGACAGCTCTAACAAAAGCACGTCCTTTAAACTTAGAATTCAAAACAACAGCTACAATTAAACTAAAAATCAAAATTAATGGAACATTTAAAGCCGTATTGACAAAAGAATCCAATAGATATTGTTTAAATGTAGCATGTTCATTCCAAACATAAAGATAGTTATCAAAGCCTACCCATTCCGTTACAACTCCAATAAATTCGTTTGTTTCGCTGTTATAGCCAAGCATTTCAACATTCGAAAAACTATATATCATTGTTGTAATAAAGGGGATAAGAAAGAAATAAACAAATCCTATCATCAAAGGAATAATGAAAACAATTCCCCACAAAGCTTTACGCTTGCTATAAACTATCCTCTGTGATAATAAATTAGGAATGAAATCAAATGTTCTTTTAACTGATAACATGAATTTTGTTTTTCCTAGTTTGTAGAAGAATTCGCTAATACTTACCGATAGTTTCTTGAATAGATTTTGTTTTTCTACCATATTAGTTTCCCTCCTCCACTACCATGTACCAGTTGCCTTTTACAGCAAGTCCAGTCGCTTGGTCTTGATATGTATCATTATCAAAGTTAATAATCAATTTCAAACCATTTTCGTATCCCACTAAAACAACATTATCTGTTAGATATTCATGAGATACCAGACGGCTTTCATAAATGCCTGAAGCATTTAATTGATTATTCAAATTAATAATCTTTTGTTTCCAGTTGATATAATAAGCATTGTAATATTCAGTGTATGAAGTCTCAAGTAAAACTTTTGTATCTTCAGCCGAAACAACAAATGCTAAATTAGATCCTGTTTCCAAAGCCTTTAAAAAGTACCATTCTGGAGCATACTCGTTGTTATAATTTACTGCTGTTCCAGTATAATCAAATAATCCACTAACAACTAATTGATATAGAGGAATTGAATAGTCCACACTTGGATATAATGTTGTTTCCAGTGGAACAGCCACAGCATTAGTAACATAACCAAAAGCATAATCATAAGGGGCTTTTAACATTACATTTTTTGTTTCTTGTTCTATTAATGATAAAACATCTTGTTGATATAATGCTCCTTCTTCAGTATATATTTGAATTTTCTTAGCATAATCACCAATTTTTTGATTTCCCAAATCACCAGCATAAACACCATCAATACCGAAGCGAGTGTAACTCTTTAAATAGTTTGCAGCTAAAGAGCGATAAAATCTTGGTGAAACCATACTTCCAGCTCTTCGTGAGCTGTCAGCTAATCCAGTGGCAACAACGAAATCACTTACTACTGAATAAGTACTACCAACAGTTTTAGGACTATATTTTAATTCACCATATGAGTAATCATATCCACGATTTCTTGTAACTGAAATTTCTGGATAGAATCCAAAAGATTTTTCAATAAGATAATCTCTTAACTCATAGAAATCACTCTTGCCTCCAAGAACACTCGCAGGTTTTACATAATTATCCGCCTTAACATCCATTGCATCGCTTGTCCAAGCGCTATAACTGATATTGAAGTTCTTAACTCCACTTAAATTTAGTTCATTAATAATTTCTAATGCTTGTTTAAATGTTGTTAAGCTGTAATCGGCATCATGAACTATACCTAAAGTTAACTTTTTCTTCTCAAAAGCACCTAAGAAGTTTAAAGTAACAACATGTTCAGTGGTAGTATCACCATTTTCATTTAAATCATATTTATCAATTAAATATTCACGATATTTTTGAGCTACATGAACATAATCCAATTCATCTTCACCCAAAAATTGATATTGGTAAACAACATCATGTTGGTAAAGATCAAGACTCCACTTAGCAAATGATGATCCATTGCTAACAGAAACTGTTTCTTTTACTCGATATGTTGTTGTAAATCTCGCATAATTAAATGTTGTTGTCTGAGCGGCTCTCATAAAATCAGCCTGAATGGAAGTTTGAGCAGCACCAGATTCAACAATTGCTACGACGCCTTTCTTATATGTAAAATCTAAGAAACCATACATACCTAACATCAGGTCTTCAACATCGCTTCCCCTTGTTTCCTGAGAAAGTGTTGAATCATTACCATATATTTGTTTAGAATATGTCTTGGCATTTTGAGCATCTTTAACACTATTGAAACTGATAATAGCTCCCGATCCATCTGGCAAGATGATCTGACCTTCACTGGTCACATCCTGATTAATTGTTAAATATGGAACCACCTGCATTTCATATATTTTACATGTGTGGCCAAAGATATCGCCAACATATAGAGGATCACGTCCCTCAATAATCGAATCGTTGATAACAGTTGCCTTTAATCCATCCTCGGTTAATTCAAACCTTAAGGCTACTTGGAAGGCTGTTGATTGAGCATCGCTAGCATTGCCGAAGATTACATTCTGTTCTTCAGCAAGTTCCTGGCTGAATCCAGTTTGTACTGGTTTATTCTCTTCATCATACAACCAATTACCTTCTTCATCACGAGCCTGATAGCCACCAACTTGAACTAATTCCTCATTGGAAATCACACCATCACCATCATAATCATAGTAAACTGGTTTATTGCTAGCCACTAAATAATTACCATATGGATTGCCTTCTTCATCTATTCCAGCTTTAGTCGTATCATACATATAAGCATACAACTTTTTGTATAAAGTAGTTGATATATTGTAATTGAATTTCAAAGTATAACTACTGTTTTCAACATATTGAGTCGTATCTGTTATAAGCAAGACACTTGAATCTTCTCCTGTTTGTGACAATGAATAAGACTGTGGGCTATAAAGAGAACTTATAACTGATGAGTTAGAGAAAGGGTTAGACGTACATGGCGAATCAGCAGTGTTAAAGTTAACTCCTGCTTTCAAATCAATTCTACCATCGCTTACGGTCATATCCTTCAAATCCCAACGGCCTAAAAAGTTACCATAAGTGTCGGTTGCTGGAGTTACTGTTGCTAAACCATTTTCTTCAAGATAAGCGGCACATTCAGCATTATAAGTTGCTCCGTATCCAGTATATTGAAGAACAGTTTTACCATCGTATAATCCTGATAAAACACCAGTTTTTGTATAAAATTGAAGATTTCCTCGGAATAAATCATCGAAATCAGTTCTACTAAAATTACTAGGAAAGAATGATTTGATATTTGTGAAATTACCAATTTCATAAAGAACATCCACACCATTCTCAATATAATTCAATTTATAATGAGGAACAGTTATTCCCTGTAATTTATCGTAATAGGCAACACTATACTCGTATGTGTTAAATCCTGTTGTATTAGCTTTACCATTTTCATCGAAATATCTCAAAATTAAATTTGATTTTTCATCGCTATAATCGCTAACCGATTTAGCACTAGAATATACAGCTGAACAGGTTGAAGAGTCATTAGTATTTGTACAAGTACTGTTAACAACGACTTTTACAATAGTTGTTGTTTCATCGATAAACATCGTATATTTATCATTTTGAGCAACTTTATACTCAGTGCTTAATACCTCTTGATCAAGTTCTGGAAAAGCATCAGCATTGAAAGATAGATCATCCGTTTTAATTGTATATGATTTAAGACCACCAATAAAATATAAACCAGCCATAATCATTAGAATTAAAACGATTAACGAAGGGAAGATATATTTTAATTTTATAAATTTCATTATTATTCCTCCCCTCTACAAGTATCTCAGAGATATTTCTCTGTAGATAGTGTATATAAATCCAGTCATTTTCTGGAATAAATCAAAGCAT
>JAQUYR010000051.1 GCA_028691715.1 Bacilli bacterium
GGTGGTATTAAAATCACAGATACTGCTTCAGCAAAAGTAAATATCAAACATGCTTATGCAAGACAAGCTGCAAATGTTTTACGTCAATTATATGTTGAAGGTGCTTATGAAAAGACACCTACATGGGCAGAAGCAGACGGAGCATTTATAGAAGGCAAGGCCCTTTGTAGTTCAGGTAGCTTATGGTTTGTTCGCCATAGTGCTAGATGGACAGCAACAGTTTGGGGTGAAGGAAGTACTGAATTTGGATACGTTCCATTCCCATGGCCAGATAATAAGACTAAGGAAGACACAAGAGTAAGTACTGGTGGAGATACTGCTTATGTAATGTCAGATCGTTCTCGTCCTTCATATGTTGATAATGAATCTCTATATAGAGTATTACAAGAGTATTTATTATTATCAAGAAAATATCAAGGTGAAGATCCTACATTTGATGCTGATGCTCTATTAGATCAATATGCTTCTTCTAGATTTGATGATACTGAATCAATCACAGCGTTATTGTATTTGAATGATATCAGCAAACTTATGTTTGACCCAGGACATGCTTTCTATGATAGCATTTCAGGATCACCATTAGATAACAATATCTATGATATCGTTGTAAGTGGAGCTGATTTTGATCAATCTATGGATGAAGATTATGATGCTTACATGGTAAGGTTCTTACAATATTACGCATAAAAAAATAGGTTAGAAGAAGAAATTCTTCTAACTTTTTTTATTTTAATTTGTAATGCTATTGACAAATAATAAAAAGGTAGTATAATTAATTAGCACTCAAGAGTGCAGAGTGCTAATTCGGAGGTGAGTTTATGGAAATGCAAGATTATAGTCAAGATAAGGACATCCTAAAGAAGTTTGGTAGGGATATAGTCGAAGAAGTAAAAAAGGGAAAAGTTGATCCAGTCATCGGTAGAGATGAAGAAATAAGAAGAATAATTCAAATACTTGCAAGAAAGACAAAAAACAATGTTGTTTTAATAGGAGAACCCGGTGTTGGTAAAACTGCTATTATTGAAGGATTAGCCAGCAGAATAGTAAAAGATGATGTTCCGCTTACTTTAAAAAATAAAACAATATATGAATTGGACATGGGAGCATTAGTTGCTGGGGCAAAGTTTCGAGGAGAATTCGAGGAAAGATTAAAAGCAGTTCTAAACAAGATTAAGGAAAGCGAAGGACAAATAATCTTATTTATCGATGAAATTCATTTAATTGTTGGTGCTGGTAAAGTAGATGGTGCTTTAGATGCCGGTAATATGCTTAAACCAATGCTAGCAAGAGGAGAAATAGATTGCATCGGAGCGACAACACTTAATGAATATCGAATGTATATTGAGAAGGACAGAGCGTTGGAAAGACGATTTCAACAAGTTCTTATAAAAGAACCAACAGTAGAAGATACAATCAGTATTTTAAGGGGTTTAAAGGAGAGGTATGAGACACACCACGGGGTAAGAATAACCGACGGGGCGATAGTCAGTGCAGCTGTTTTATCAAATCGATATCTGACAGAAAGATTTTTACCAGATAAGGCAATTGACTTAATTGATGAGGCCTGTGCTTCAATCAGGGTAGAAATCGATTCAATGCCCTCAGAATTAGATGAAACAACTCGTAAAATTATTCAATTGGAAATCGAAAAGGTCGCTTTGGAAAAAGAAAAGGATCCAGCAAGTCAGGAAAGATTGGTAAAAATCAAACAAGAATTGAGCAATCTTAAACAAGAAGAAGAGAATCTAAGAAAAAGATGGGAAAACGAAAAGGATTTAATCAGTCAAGCAAAAGATGTAAAGAAAAAACTGGAAGTTGCAAAATTTAATTTGGATAATTATTTTAACACAGGTGATTATAAAAAAGCTTCTGAACTAAAATATCAGGAGATTCCAAGTCTTGAAAAGAAATTAGAAGAACTACAAAGCGAAGAAAAGAGAGATAATATACTATCAGAAGTCGTAACTGAAGAGATGATAGCCAAAGTAATCTCTAAAAATACCAACATCCCTATCTCAAAAATAATGAAGGGCGATCGGGAAAAGGTCTTAAATCTAAAGGAAACTCTAGAAAAAAGAGTAATAGGCCAGGAAGAAGCCATTAATTTGGTAAGCAATGCTATTATTCGTCAACGAGCTGGGATAAAAGATCAAAACAGACCAATAGGTTCTTTCTTGTTCTTAGGACCAACTGGTGTTGGTAAAACAGAGGTAGCCAGAAGTCTTGCTGAAGCACTATTTGATAGTGAGAACAACATAATAAGAATTGATATGAGCGAATATATGGAGAAGTTCTCTGTGAGTCGTTTAATTGGAGCGCCTCCTGGATATGTCGGTTATGAAGAAGGCGGACAATTAACAGAAAAAGTCAGAAGAAATCCGTATTCAATAGTTTTATTTGATGAAATCGAAAAAGCTCACAATGATGTTTTCAATATTTTATTACAAATCCTTGATGATGGAAGATTAACAGATTCTCAGGGAAGAGTAGTAGATTTTAAGAATACTATAATTATAATGACTTCTAATCTTGGAAGTGAATATTTATTAAATGGTGAAGAAAAAGAGGCAATGAATCTTTTAAAGACAACCTTTAGACCTGAATTTTTAAACAGAATTGATGAGATTATTATCTTTAAACCATTGAGTAAAGAAACACAATACAAGATTGTTGAAAAGATTCTGTCAATTCTTCAATTAAGGTTAAAACAAGAACACATAGAAGTAGAATTTAGTGATAAAGCAAAGGGATATATCATTAACAGCAGTTATTCTCATGAATATGGTGCACGACCTATTAAAAGATTTATTCAAAGAGAAATTGAAACAGTTCTTGCTAAAGCGATTATCAGTGGAAAAATCATTCCAAATACTAAATATTTAGTGGATGTTGAAAATGAAAAGATTATAATAAAATAAGGAACACGGAGAAGTCCGTGTTTTTTTAACCTTATTTTGACAAGGATACCAGGAAATAGTATAATAACTCTAGGTGAAACGATGAAAAAAGTTATTATAGGATTTCTATTTTTCTTACTTATTTTTTTGTTTGGGTGTTCTTATGAACGCGATGATTTAAATGAAATAACTATAACCTCAATGCCTAATAAAGTGGTGTATTTTTTGGATGAAGAACTGGATTTAAATGGTTTGACAGTAACAGCAATTTATGAAAAGCATCAAGAAATTGTTATAGATTATGAAGTTTATGGTTTTGACTCCTCAACTATTGGTAAAAAAGAAATATTTATCAGATATAAAGACTTGGAAACCAAAATAATTGTTGAAGTAATTAAAAAGGAAGAGCCAGAGGAACAAAGGCAACTCACCGGTATTGAAATAGTAAAAGAACCAGAAAAATTAATTTACTATCCTGAAGAGGAACTAGACTTGGCAGGACTTGAAATAGTTGCTGATTACTCTGATGATTCCAAGGAAACAATAGTGGAACTTTATGATGTGATTAGAATACAGGATGGAAAAAGGCAGAGAGTTGTAATTTCGTATAAGGAATTTACTTGTTATTTCTATATAGATATTATTGAAAAAGAAGAATTGATCACAAACATTACAGATGAATATGGCAGAGAATTGATAATGTTTAGCGAGTATGATGCTTACATAACAAATGTTTTATATGGTGGGTCTCGCCAAAAAAATCAAATTATCTATTATGATGAGTATAACAATATAAAAACGAATATATATGGATATGAATTTGCAATAAATAAATATGGAGTTGTCATTGAAGAAGGAATCAATGTCTCTATGCCTAAAGGAGGTACACGGATTTCTGCTCATGGAGAAGGAGTCGCAACAATTAAGAATAGTATTTCAATTGGGGATATTATTTATTATGATTCCAGTATAGAGAGTCTATTTATTTATAAAGATATCAAGGCGGGATATATAACAAATATAGAAGGAATGGTTGAAGATGCCCGTACTAAAGTTGAAAGTATTTCTGATACAAAAACATATAATAATTATACAGAGAAATTAAATCTAGCAATTTTGAGTTATAATCAACTCGTTAGCTATATTAATGTAAATAATCTTGATTGTATAACTCTAGAAGTGCTTGAGGAGGAATGTAAAGAGATTGAAGATATGCTAAGTTTTACCCTAAATCTTGATTTTGTGGCAGAAGAGATAGATAAACCAACCCTTCAGCTGGAAATAAAAAAGGAATTAAACTTTACGGAATTATCAACAATATCTCAAACAATCAAAAATTCAAAAATCCTAATTGAAAAAATTAATAACATTAGAAGTGGAGGATTTAGAGCTTATAATGAGATAGTACATTATGATGAAACCAACTGGTATCAAACTAATAATTCTGGATATGAAATAGCAGTCGATAATTCAGGAAGAGTAGTAGATCTTGCTATCAATGTTCAGGTTCCTCAGGGAGGTTTTATTATATCTGGGCAATATCAAAGCGGAACATTTCTAAAGGAACTTGTTTCTCTTGGTGATTACATAGAATACAAAGATAATACTGTGTATATTTATCGTGATTTATTGCAATATAAAATTAAAAATTTAAAAAATGATATTGAATATTTAATTGATCAAACTGAAGAATGTTTTTATTCGTATCATGTTCTTTACTATCAAGAAATAGAAAAGGAAATCAACGAAGTAATAAAACTATATAATTTAACAATTGACGAAGTAAATAATTCTGATGAAATAACGATAGGTATTCTGGAGAATTACAATAAAAATAAGGATATAATAGATTATTTTATGGCTTCAGTAAAATTTCTTTTAATCGAAGAAAATCCCGTTCAGAGAAAAGCTTTTTGGCACAGTCCAAAATCAATAACTGGATACGATGAAGAATCCTTGATAGAAGTTCAGGAATTTCTTGATGCTGTTAAAAGAATGGGATTCAATGAGATAATAATCAATACAAATAACTGTGGATATAGTATCTATCCCTCTAAATATTTGGAACTTAAAACTGCATTTGTTACTGATGATGAGAACAAGTATGGTAAATATGGTAAGGATTATTTGATGTGCTTTATTGAGGAAGCACATCTTAGAGGTATTGTAGTAAATGCCTGGACGGGGACATTCTCAGGGGGAAACAGTGCTACTTATTCAACTTATTGTAAAGAAGAGTGGAAAGTTACCGATTATTTTGGAGGCCACTTAAACAGTGGAGGGGTTCAATATTTAGACATTTTTCTTCCAGAAGTTGAAAACCATATAATTTATGTGTTTAGAGAATTGGTAACAAATTACAATCTTGACTCTGTTGAGTTTGATGGGATTAGATATGTTAACACAAACATTACAATATTTAGTACTGAAGAAATAACTCAGACAGAAAAAATTGTTGATTTTGGATATAATGAATATACAATGAATCTATTTATGGATAAATATAATTATTCAGGAGATTTTAAGAAGTTAATCACATCTTCAAAGGAAGCAAGAGCGAACTGGGTACAGTTTAAAGCTGATAGAGTAACAGAAATGGTAAAAATTCTTTCCGAAATAATGAGAGAAATAAAACCAGAAATCAGAATATCAGCAGCGGTTCAGCCGGTGTTGACTAGTGCTATAAGTTCTTGGATGCAGAATTGGGGACTTTGGATAGAAGAGGGTTATTTAGATTCATTAGAACCGATGACTTATGAAGCAGATTTTCAGGTTTATACCAAAGAAGTAAACAGCAATGTTGAAAGCGTAAATGGTGAAATTCCAATTGCTACTGGATTATACCCAGAGATGGACATTGAAGGAAAATTTATTGATACAGCCGATCAAATAAGATATCTTCAAGAAAATGGCAGTACAGGATATGCGATATATTCATCAAGAAATATTTTTAGTACTAAAGATATTACAAGGATACTTGAAATCATCAATAATAATGCTGTTAGTGTATTCTCTGAGGAAGATGTGAAAAGGAAAGCTTATCTTGAAGATTTAATTAAAAAAATTAACATTTTTTATTCTAAGGTTGATGAAGAAGATGACTTTATAGAATTGGTTGAGACTTTAAAATCTGTAATGGAAGAAAACGATTATAATTCATATCTTGAAGAAGCACTAATCAAAATTAATTTATTTAATGATGAACTAATTAAAGAAAGGCTAATAAAGAAAATAGATTATTTTATACAAATAATGAAATAAAGAGTGCTTTTACTAGCACTCTTTATTTATTGATGTTTATTTTTTCTAATAGTTTTGCTAAAGAATAGATCCATGTTTTTTCGTTTGGTTTTTTAACAATCTTAATTATAATTTGATGATGTTTATATTCAAAAGCAAAATCAGGGCTTATTTTATAAGCGGTGATGAATAATTCATCTCCCTTAATTTTTAAAGAATCCTCCGAAGGGACAATAATAGTGACTAAATATTTTGCCTCAAGAATGTTGATAATGTTAAATTTTCTTAGTAAAGACTCCAAATATTTTTCTTCAATATATAAGAGAATTTCATCATTTAACTTGCCGAATCTGTCAGTGAAATCATTGATTATTTTCTCTTTATACTCTAAAGAGTCAATACTACTGATTTCTTTGTGAATCAATATCTTTATCGAGTCATCGCTGACATAGTTTTCATTAACATGTTTTGATATTTCGATTTGATAAGAAGTCTCTTTTTCTTTTTCAATACCATTTACCTTGTTTATTGCTTCATCTAGAAGTTTCATGTACATATCAATACCTACTGAATTGATAAAGCCTGATTGTTCGCTCCCTAAAACATCTCCAGCACCTCTAATAGCTAGATCCCTGACAGCAATTCGGTAACCACTACCAAGTCTTGTAAATTCTTTGATGGCTGTTAAACGTTTTGTTCCTTGGGCTGTTAAAACCTTGTTCGGTTTATAGGTCAAATAAGCATAAGCTATGCGATCACTACGACCAACTCTTCCTCTGATCTGATATATCTGTGATAATCCAAGGCGATCAGCATCATCTATTATTAAAGTGTTAGTATTAGGAATGTCGATTCCTGTTTCAATGATTGTTGTGCAAAGCAGTAGATCAAAATCGCGATTGATGAATGAATCAATTGTATCTTCTAATTCTTCTCTAGGCATTTTACCATGGCCAATGCATACTTTTAACTCAGGGACTAATCTCTTTAGACGACGATAAACCTGCTCTAAGTCACTTATAGTGTTATGAAGATAGAATATCTGTCCTCCACGACTTAATTCCCGGTATATGGCCTCTTTAATAATTGTGTCATTGTATTCCAGTACATATGTTTGAATAGGATACCTGTCTTCTGGAGGTGTTTCAATTAAACTGAGTTGCCTGATACCCATTATTGCCATCTGTAAGGTTCGAGGAATTGGGGTTGCGGTTAAAGTTAAAACATTAACATTAGCTTTGAGTTTCTTTATTTTTTCCTTATGAACGACACCAAATCGCTGTTCTTCATCAATTATTAATAATCCTAAATCTTTAAAACTTATATCATCGCTGAGCAATCTATGTGTACCAATAACAACATCAATACTACCATCTTTTATGCCTTTAAGGACAAGCGACTGCTCTTTTGGAGTTACAAGTCTGCTTAAAAGAGCAACTTTAATTCCATATTTTTCTAGCCGTTCACTAAAAGTATGAAAATGTTGTCTGGTTAGAATTGTTGTTGGTGCTAAATATGCAACTTGCTTCCCTCCAAATATCGTTTTAAAAGCGGTTCTGATTGCGATTTCTGTTTTACCAAAACCAACATCACCACAGATTAAACGATCTATTAGAACACCGCTTTCCATATCGCTTTTTATTTGACTGGTGATTTTTAATTGATCATCTGTTTCAACATATTCAAAATCATCTTCAAATAATTTTTGAAAAGGATCATCCTGGGGATACATAAAACCCTTCTGAGTTTCTCTTAGAACCTGTAGATCGATTAAGTCTTTGGCAATAGATTCCAGGTTTTCTCGAATAGAATTCTTTCTCTTTTCCCATTCGTTAGTTCCGAGTTTTGTCAGTTTGGGCACACTACCTTCACTACCCTGATATTTTTCCAAAAGAACTACTTTTTCAACAGGAATAAATAGTTCCATATTTTCATACTGTAGTTTGATATAGTCATTTTTTATATTATTTAATTCAACCGTTTTAATTC
>JAQUYR010000052.1 GCA_028691715.1 Bacilli bacterium
CTTCATTGCTGTATCAAAAGCAGTGTAAATATCTAATGACATTTGTGTTTCAATACTTCTAGCAACTTTTACTAAAAATGCTCCTAAACTTTCTAGCCCAGCCAATACCCTATATAAATCTACATAGACAGATACTAGATGATCTTCTGGAACTAAGGTTACTTGTCCTTGATATTGTTTTTGTAGAGAACCTAATCTCTTACCTTTTGATGCCTTTGTGACAACAAATAGGTCTCTTGGAGTAATTTCCCAAGAAGCAGAATCACCATAACCAATAACTCTAACATCATTGTAGTATCCTGTTGATTTAATGATAGCATCTGGTAAAATAACATCTGTTACCATGCCAACTACTGCAAATGTAGCCCATTGTAACAATGGATTACTTGCAAAAACACTAGAATTCTTTTTAAGAACTTCCGCATCGATATTTGCTAGTGCTCCAATTTCTTTTAATAGTGCTCCATTTAATATTTTTTCTTTTTCATCTAACGAATATTTTTTAGAAAATTCTGCTGTGCCTTTAAAGTTAACTGCCATATAATGGTTATAATAATCTTTAACTAAATCAAATAAATCTAATTTACCTTGATCTCCTGCAGCAAATTTTACGATATAATCTTGTAACATATATATAAATCCATCCTTTCTTTCTTAAATATTTCTATATTGCGACAACTTCAAATTCGTAAGCAGTTATCCTTTGGATTGCTCCGATAGTTGATCCTGAAGCGACTGTAATATATTTTGCCTTAATTAAGTTCAATGAAAGCCCTGTTACTGCTGCTGCTGCCCATTGTAATTTGTATTCACCATTAGTTGCAACAACATAACCATTTGAACCAATCTCTCCGCCGATAGAAGCAGCAGTTAAAGTTATAACATCCCCAACTTGAGGCTTGAAAGCAGCCAACACTTTTCCTGCAATATTAGTAAATTGTTGTGGATCAACAACAATATTCTTAAATTGCAATGTTCCAGATGCTGTAATAACTTCCTCAGGGGTATAAGCCATCCAAAGATTTGTTAGAGCACCTGATGCTGGGGCTGTTGCTAACCAAACATCATCTTCACCTTTTACTTCTGACTTACTTGCTAATTGGAAAATTGAACCATTAACAAGATCTACTGTTGCTTTTGCATCTCTGTTATAAGCATCAACATTCATTGCGACTATTTTATCTATTTGTAACATATACTATTTTCCTCCTTTTATTTAAAATGTGCCCATTTTTTATCTATAGTATTTTGAGTCTCGTCTTCTTTAGAAGATTTATGAAAACCTGCCATACGAGTATAGTAAGAACCATTACTCTTATCAGATTTTTCTTTGTCTTCTTTTTTCTTTAATCTAAACTTGTCGTATGCCTTAACTTTTACCAAGTTTTTCCAAGCATCTATAGTTGAAAAAGAATAATTCTTTGTTGCTTCTTCTTTAAGTTCATTTCTTTCTTCTTCACTTAAATCTTCTGCAATTTCGGGATCATTTAAAGTTTCCTCAACTATTGATTGTTTTTGATTCTCTTCAATATTGTCCTTATATGTTTTTAGTTCTTTTATTTCGGCTCTTATTAAATTTAAGATACCTCTATCATTTTCTAAAAATTCCCAAGTTTCACCGAGCATACCTTTAACCCATTCAATGTCATCCTTGAATTGTTGTAAAGAATAACCTTCTTCTCCATCGGATATGTCCTCAAACTTTGATAGAATATCTATTTTACTTTGAATCGCTTCTTTAAAATTTTGATAGACCTTATCTAATTCTTCTGGTTCCATATCTTCGTATTTTTTCTTTTCTTCTTTGTTATTCTCTGGATTTTCATCCTCTACACCCTTTTGTTCTTCATTACCTTTAGGTTCTGGCTCTGGTGCTGGATCTTCTTCTTTTGCTGGTTCTTTTTGAGCATTTTCATCTTTTAACATATTATCTACTATATTTTGTGCTTTATCAATAACTTCTTTATCTTCTTCTTTAGTTGCATAAGCCAAAGCACTTTCAATACCCTTTTTGTTATATTTCCATTCACCATCGTAAACAGCAGCAACAGGATATTTCAACTTATCAACTCCGCCTTCTTCCCAACCTTCTTCAAGTTTAAGAAAAATTTTAGGGGCAATTTCTTTATATTCAGGATCTTCTAAGCAAAGTTTACGAACTTCACTATCATCCCACTCAACATCAACAACCTTTTCTCTTGTTAAAGCAAGTGGATAATGAGTTCCGCTTCCAATTTTAATTTCAAATAAAGCCCCATTTTGTTTGTCCTTTTTATTCATCTCATTCACTATCCTTTCTATCCATTTTAGTCCAATGTTTCCTCCATAGCATAACCAAGACACATACTCATCGTTATATGGATAGGTGTCAACGAAAACATCCTTCTTATGAGAATTTAAATATCTATAAATTCTAAGTGCTTTTTTGTAATCAATTTTTGATTCTTTTGAAAGAAACCTTGCAATAGATAAAGCATTAACATTTGCACCTCTTTGAATTTTAGAGTATAATTTTAATCCTTCTTTTGCTTTTGACGATACATTTTTGGGAATAGTAAAATCAATATCTTTATATCTTGTATCTAAAGGGCGTATATTGATACCAAAATTTTGTTCGTATTCCCTTTTGATTTCTGCAAAGTTAAGCACTTCTAACCTCGCCGAATCAATAGCAGGAGCAACATGTTCTCCTAAAATTGTCACTCCAAAAAACTTGAAGTCCACAATTTCTCCTTTGTCATTTTCAGACATTTCCCCAATCTCCATTGAAACTGATGCTTTACCATTTCGTTTTCTTAAACTTTCTAAAACATCTATAACATAATTATATTGTTTCCAAACATATCCAACGGCTTTAATATAAGTAAATCCGTTTTCATCGTAAACTGAAATTTCTTCGTTGTTAAAAAATCCTCCAATACCAACTTCATCCAATTCATGTCCTTGCATGTCTTTAATGGACGCATCGTATTTAGCCAAGATAGGAGTATTAACTAATGTCTTAGCAGCAGAAACCATAGATTCTTTAGTAAAAATAATGTCATGCCAATTTTTTTCCGTAGAACATACATAAATTTCTAATTTAGCAAATCTACTATCGTCAAAACTTTTTAACTCAAATTTATCAATTTGAAAACTTAAATTTTTATTCATCAATTTCACCCCCTAATTTCAAAAGTAATTTTATATACAATGAAGAATTAAGGGCATTGGTTAAATTTTCGGTGTCTGCATAATAATATTTATCATTATTACAACCTAATAAAGGAATTCTTCTTTTTTGTAAATAATTAGAAATTGCTTTATTAAAAATTCTATGTTTGCATAACAATATGGTTCTATCTTTAACAAACATTACTTAACACCTACTCCATTACATTCAAACATATTTGATAATATAAAAATGTTCTTCTCAATTAAATCATCAATTTGTCCATCCAATAAAACATAATTGTCGTTGCAATTACTAACTAACCCAATTAAAGTTTGAGCAAGATCTATATCCTCATTCAATAATAATAATAAAGAATATAAAAATGATACAGTAGAATAATCCTCTTCTTCTATACTCATAGTAATAGTTTCGTTAATTAAAGATTCTAAATCAATAATTAAATTAAAACTATCTTGAAATAATTCTAAAGGACTGCCATATTCACAATTACCAAAGTTGTCTCCCGTGCCCAAATAAACAGTATCGTTTGATCGTTTTTCTTTATAGCCATTAACTTTATCCGCTATAATTAAACTAAAAAAATGAGCATGAATAGGATGCAATATCTCGCTTGTTCGTTTCATCGAAAACTTAATAGTTAATAAAGACATCTGTCTATCTAATAACCTATTAATTTCATTTGCTTTTTGTATAATCAAATCTAATTGATTACTTATCTTTTCACTAATCAATGGTGTCATGTATAACCTCCTCCTTTAATCATGTCTTGTTGGCGTTTGAATCTGGATTTAATTCAGTTCCATTTTGAGAAACGCTTCCTTCTTTCCCCTTTGGTCTTCCTATATCTGAACTATTAGAACTTTGATTATACATGTTTGGCAATATAATCAACTTATCCAATAAATCAAATGCTTTTGATTCTTTCATCTTATCTTCTAATTCAAATTTATTATTCAATCCCATAGCATGAGAAATTGAATCTAGATCAACAAATCCTTTTTCTAAGAACTTTAAAGTAGTATCTCTTTGTTTTTCTTCATCTAAGTAATTCTTAAATCCATTTAACTTGAATTTAAATTTATATTTTTTTGTCAACTGGTTAACTGTAAAATTTAAAAATGCTTCATATTGAGCATATAAAGGATTCAATAAATTCTCATCCATATTCATCATTAAATGAGACTCTGTTGTATTCCCTTTTTCATTAGAAAATATCAAACGAGAATTACCAGCCGAAGCAGCAATTGTATTATTATAACCAGAATATAGATTTTCAGTTTCTCTTCCATCAAAAGAGATTCCTTCAATATCACTTAATGGTGCCCCAACTAACTGAATTACATCCACCATTGCTGACTTTACAACACTTAACAATTTACCTAAAGATGTAGGATTATATGCTAAACTATCTGGAACAACGGCTCCTTTTCCATCTTTCTTGATACCAATTTCTCCTGCTACTATTTTATAAGCAGCGGCAATGTTAGCATTTTTTTGTAGTTTCCTCATCAATGGCTGTAATACAATATCTGGGAACATTGGAGTCAAAAAAGGAATTCTTGCCATAACTTCTTGATTAAATTTAAAACCCCAAATTAATTCTGGATCAGTTTGAACATATTGAGCAAACGAACCATCTCTAAGTTGAACACTTTTTGCTGGATCGTAAGTATTTCTCCCATTGTATAATCTACTTAAATATTCTTTGAATTCAGATGGATACATATTAATGTCTACACCCGGTCTCATAAAATACAACATATCAATATCAACTAGATTACCATATTCCCATTTACCTGTAAGAATTGCAAAATCTTGTGGGAACTCTTGGAATATAAATTTATTATTCAAATCCATTCTCCATATTCCTATGAAAGTATCTTGTCTTAAAATTTGTCTAGTAATCATACTAAATTGCTCTTCAAGATCAAACGCATAAAAGAAATCACGAACAATTGCATAATCTGATAAATAATCCTTGCTTCCATAATTAACATTACTATTAATACATGTAATAGATAAATTATATTTTAAAAGATTAGCGTAATAAGCCAACGTTCTTTTATAAATCATGGATGTTAATTCAAAATATTCATTATATCCAATTAATTTAGTCGCATTATCTTTTGGACGTAACAATGCAGCACTAATACCACTTTCTTCTGCCTCTAATGGATTCATCGTTTTATCAATTAAAGCACGACTAACAGTTTGTGGCGTCCATGCTCCTGTTCCTTGATAAATAGACGACACAACATCAAAAACTTGTTTTACTTGTTGTTCACTTAAGGTATCATTTTGCGACCGATTTATTTTTTTATTTTGGTTTTTATTTTTACTCATAATCCCACCTCCTTCTAAATAACAAATACATAATCTGTCATATCATAGACATCATCATCTTGAACATTATCAGTATGTTCTTTAACATACCAAAGAACATAAGATAATCCTGAAAACCTATCTTTCCCAAATTTTGCAACTACCTGCTTAACCGTTAAAGAATTATAAGCATCAGTCGTTACCAATTTTAAATTAGATATTTCCTGAATTAATAATTCGGTATGAATATAAGGAAGTTGCTCTAATGGGCTTAAATCAATAATGCTCTCTTCCATAATAGTATTGTCTAATGTTTTTAATAATTTTAATTGCCCTGAATTTATAACTCCCATAAAATGAGTTATTATTTGTGTCTGCTTACCTTGAGCGACAAATCTAAATAATAATCTAGAAGAATCTTTTTCTTCTGGTTTATCATCCGTATTAAGAGAAGCCCAACTTTTATATGTGATACCTTCTTTTTCTTGAGTCTTCATAAGTTCATCCGCTAGTCCAACTCCCAAGCCATTAGTATCAAGGATACAAGCATTAATTTTAAATTTATCTGCTATATATTTTATTCTAACGGCTTGATTTGTAAATAATTCATCCCCAAAAATAGTCTCAATATATGGTAACTCTATAGAAGATATTCTATTATTTTGTTTTCTTTTTACTTTAATAATAATAATACTAGTTTGGCAACCCCTAGATCCTTTAGTTGAAGAACTTGAGACAGAACGTCTCGCAACGTCAACTCCCATATAATATTCTCCATTCTCATCACACTCATATTCAGCATGTTCTAATATTCTTAAATCTAATAACTTAGCCATATCTACTAAAGCATCTTGAGATACTCCAACAAATTTCCCACCGTAATTCATTAAAAATGAAATAGGGTTATTATCAAATTTCTCTCTTTGAATTTCTCTCTTACCCTTGCCTCTACCATACCAAGCATTTAAATGCCAATCTGCTCCAATTACAAAATCTCCTTGCAATTCAAACATATTGTGGAACCTATCTAGAATTCTTTTATATTCTGGACTTGCTTTGTAATAAGGAGTAGTAAAAAAATCAATCCTACGATGAGGCTCAATAGGGTTAGGATCAGGTATATAATTACACATATGTCTAGGATCATCTGGAATAGGACGCAAAGAATCTTCAAACGTATATTTATCTATTAAAGCCGACTCTTCTATACTTAAGGCATGTTTTCTTTGTCCTTTACTAGATGATAAATTCGCTAGGATACCAATATTAGAATCATTTTTCAATACAACTTGGCACTTATCTTTATTATAAGATGTTGCCTTTTCGTTTATTTCTTTTTTTAATGAAGGAAAGAAATCTAAAATATCTTTCATTTTACTTATTAATATTTTTTGAGCATTAGTAAGTGTTTGTGCAGAAATTGCTAACTCAGATTTTGGATATACTATTCCCATCATCAAATTTGTTAAAACTTCCAACATTGTTTTACCGTAACTTCTAGAATAAACTCCTGTCATAGAATAAAATCTAGCCAATATTCTCATAAATAATCTTTGATCATGATGTAATCTTCTTCCACCTTTTTCATCTACCATTACATCCGCTAATCTATCTGGATACCATCTATAAAAAGCCAAAGCAAAAGTGTTCTTATCAATATTTTTTTCCTTATCTTTTTTATCCATTTCTTCCTGAGTCAAAACATTCATACAAGATGGAATAAAAATTCCGTCAATTATATTAGCCATCTACATCATCCTCTAAAAGTGGCTCAATAAACTTCATTATTTTTTTTCTATTCTCATTTGTTGGATCATCCTCAAACATTTTATAAGGATCTCCCTTTTCATTAATATAGGCTTTTTTTGCTTCATCGTAAAACTTATAAATATCTTTGTATGAAACCTCGGGTTTATCTTCAAGCCTTCTCCAGAAATTAATTAAACACCAAATTTCAAAATCAACAGAATCAATAGGATTGTATCTCACCACTTCCATGGCTTTTATTAAAGAATAAACATCTGTCGTCTCTTCAATATGTTTAGCCCACATAGAAAAAGTATCTATAGTTTCCCCTAAATCTTTATCGTTTAATTGAGAAACATTGATTTTAGCATTTGTTGCTGCTTTATCAGCAGCCTTAATCCAATTTTGTGCTTCCTCAGTTTCATTTTTTGCAAAACAAAGGTCTGCTTTTACTCTTGGAATAATATAATTTTTTAAACCTTCAACATGGAAAGAAGTTTTCAAAGGGTAACTAGCAACCAATAAATTCCATTTATTTGCCATTGCTCTATATTCTGTTTCTGTAAATCCTTCTCCCCAAAATTTTTTAAGTTCGGCAAGTTCTTCCTTTTCTTTTGCTATCTGTTCCTTGCTTTTTGCATCGGGAACAATATATCCAAGAGGAGAACTTTGTTTCTTTTTTTCTTCTTCTATAATTTCGGAACTATTTATGTCCACATTTTTAATTTGATCCTCAGAAAAAGGAACTCCTTTATATTTTGGTAAACTTCCAACTATCCTCATATAATTCCCAAATGGATTATCAGGACTATTTTTTAAAACGCCAATCCAAACATCTGGGAAAAAAGCAACGTTTA
>JAQUYR010000053.1 GCA_028691715.1 Bacilli bacterium
GGAACCGATTATATATTCTATGAGTTGATTGAAAATGCTGTGGTTTGTGGAGTTCTTGATGACTGGATTCTTGATAGTTTAAGAACAGCGAGAAATGTTTAATATATAAAGCGCTTAAGCGCTTTTTCTTTTGGATTTTATCTTTATTTTTAGAAGTAATTATGATATACTATTTTCACAAGTGTCCTGGTAGCTCAGCTGGATAGAGCAACAGCCTCCTAAGCTGTGGGTCGAGAGTTCGAATCTCTTCTAGGACGCCATTTTGAAGAAATCGGCATGCAAATAAGAAAAATGCATGTCTTTTTATATAAAAATATTTTTTGTCACCAATGATGAAGTTATAGCGTTTTATTAGTGAGAGGGATAATACAATGATATCAAATAAAATGACCGAAGATGAATTCAATAAAAAGTATGATTTATATGCCCAAATGATTTTTAATATCAGCTATGGCTATACCCATAATAAACAAGATGCTGAGGATATTGTTCAAGATGTTTTCTTAAAGTATCTAAATCAAGATATTTTCTTTGCCAATTCTTTGGAAGAGAAGTATTGGCTGATCAGAATTACTATTAATGAAAACATTAGTCAGTCGAGAAAGGCATATAAAAAAAAGGTTGTATTGGATGATGATATGGTTAGTACTATACCCGATTCTCAAAAAAAGGATGATTTGATTGCTGAAGTTATGAAATTACCTGTTGATTATAAGAATGTCATAATCTTATACTATTACAATAATTTATCGGTAAAAGAAATAGCTGAAACTCTAAAAAAATCGGAATCTGCAGTGAAGAAAAAAATGGAGAGAGCAAGAAAAATCCTGAAAAAAATGATGGAGGATAATTGATATGAATTTAGAAGAAAAGTTAAGAAATGTTCAAAAAAATATCCCTTCAGTTGATGAAGAGTTAAAAAAAGAGATTTATTTTAAAGAAGTTGTTGATGAAAGAAGTAAGAACAATAGTCTTTCTTTGATCAAGAGGAAAAATTTAGTCATGAAGCTTTGTCTATTGTTGATGATTGTTGGAATTTCTGTTCCTGTAGTGAATAAGATCATTAATAAGGATGAGGTAATCACGGGAGATATCAGCAATGAAAGTGATGAATGGACCTTACCGAGTGGTAATAATGTGATATCTTTTTATGGATGCTACTCTACAGATGGTTTTGATGTCTTCACAATATCGCTAAATATATCAAGTTTAGAAAAATTATATATCAGTGGAAATGATGACACGCTTTTAGAAATAAAATCTCCTGATGATGTTTATACTGGTAGTAGCGTAGACGGAGTTAGTGATCTAAAAGTTATCGATTTTGATGGCGCAACAGGAGTTATCTATTTAGACTTATATTTCCCAGCAGGAACATTTGCTAAGAATATGACAACCAGTGCAATAAAGGATACAATTGATGGGGAAGAAACAACAACTGTAAATGTTACTCATGTAACTTTTAATTGTTGGGAAAATGATTATAGTGCTAATAATCAGAAAAATATTGGATACTATATTCTTCAAACATCAATAAAATAAAATATGAATAATTAAAAAAGCGGTATGAAGGAAAAATACCGTTTTTTTATATTATGAAACAAAATATTTGGAAATGAAAAGTTTATATGTTATAATAACTATCAAGAAATAATTAATAAATTGAACTGGTAATTTGAGTGGTTAAGCCTAGGGGCCTACCACTTTTGTCTGTTAATATGTGTATTAATAGATACAGAAAGAATTTTATTAAAAAGTGTGATATAATAATAAGCGTGAAAGGAATGTAACAATATGAAATTTAAAGAATATTTTTATGTAAGGCCTGATATGGCAGAAATTGAAAAGGAATTTAGGGCTGCTATTAATGTTGTTAAATCATCAACTGATTTAGAAGAGGTATCAAAATCCTTTGAGAGAATCAATAAAATAAGAAGAACAGTCAGTACAATGGAGTCGCTTGTTTATGTTCGCCATAGTATTGATACTACAGATGAATTTTATGAAAAAGAACAGGAATATTTTGATGAAAATCTTCCTATTTATGCTGGGTATGTCAATGATCTAGCAATTGCTTTGGTAAATTGTCCTTTAGCTAGCGAATTAGAGCAAAAGTATGGAAAAAGATTTTTTGATAGTGTTCGAACTTCTCTTAAGACTTTCAAACCAGAAATTGTTGAGGATTTACAGGAAGAAAACAAGCTGGTCACAAAATACGATAAATTAATCGCTAGCGCAAAGATTCCCTTTGATGGTAAAATAAATAATTTGCCCCAGATGACACCATATATGTCATCACTTGATAGAGAAAAGAGAAAAGAAGCCGAAACAGCTATCTTTAAATTCTTTGAGAATAATGTAGATACATTTGATGAAATCTATGATTTGTTAGTAAAATTAAGAGATAAAATTGCGAAGAAGTTGGGATTTGAAAATTATATTCCTCTAGGATATGCAAGACTTGATCGTGGTGATTATGATGATAAAATGGTTGCTAATTATCGCAAACAAGTATATGAAGATTTAGTTCCCGTTGCCTGTGATATAATCAAAGAAAAGGGAAAAAGATTGGGGATTAATGATTTGAAGAGTTACGATTTAAGCCTTGAATTCTTGAGTGGTAATCCAAAGCCTAAGGGAGATAGCATCTGGCAAGTAGCTCAAGCTAAAAAAATGTATCATGAAATGAGTAAGGAGACGGGAGAATTCATCGATTTCATGACTGAAAGAGAATTGATGGATTTGGATGCCAAACCAGGTAAACGTGGTGGAGGATATTGTACTTACCTAAATGACTATCAGTCACCTTTTATCTTTGCAAACTTTAATGGCACCAGTGGAGATGTTGATGTCTTGACACATGAAGCTGGTCATGCTTTTCAGGTATATTCAAGTAGAGGCTTTGATATCCCTGAATATATGTGGCCGACTCTGGAAGCTTGTGAAATTCATTCGATGAGTATGGAGTTTTTTGCTTGGCCATGGATTGATTTGTTTTTTAAGGATGATACTGATAAATATAAATATTCACATCTTGCAAATTCGATTACTTTTATACCATATGGAGTAACAGTTGATGAATTTCAACACGCCATCTATGAAAACCCTTCATGGACTCCTGCTGAGAGAAAAGCCGCCTGGAGAAAGATAGAAAAGAAATATATGCCATATAAAGTCTATGAAAATAGTTTTATTGAGGCAGGAAATTATTGGCTAAGGCAAGGCCATATTTTCCAAACACCATTTTATTATATTGATTACACACTAGCCCAAGTATGTGCTCATCAATTCTGGATTAAAAATCAGGAAAATCATGAGAAGGCTTGGGAAGATTACTATCATTTATGTTGCACTGGTGGTAGTAAATCTTTTATTGAACTTCTTAAAGTTGCGAATCTAAAAAATCCATTTATTGATGGCACTATTAAGGTTACTGTTAAAGAATTGAAGAAATGGTTAGATGAGTTTGATTCTTCGAAAATAAAATGATTTTCAAGGAGGAATAAATGAAATTTCCTAAAGAAAAAGTGAGAATAATTCAAATAGTAAAATCTTTTTGGGAAAGTGGTGATTATAATTCCATTTTCAAATTGCGCGATGAAATAATGATGATATCTAAAGAATTAACTGATAGTAATGTTTTAGATATCGTTTTAGCCAGTTCTTTTTATCTGAGCAGATATGATGATACAATTCTCTTAGGTGAAGAATTGCTTAAGAATGGTTATGAAAGTTTCCATAGCATTTATTTTGTCCTTCTTTCTTGTTTAGGGAGATTAGATATTTTTCATGGAGTTTCTATCATTTCTCGTAGTAAACTATTGAATAGTCTAGAGATTAAGGAATATCGTAATTTTGATGGCGCAAATTACTCAAATATTTTGAATATAGCTGAAAAAAATGAAATGTTAAGCTTAGCTTTAATAATTGTCAATTTTATTGAAGGTTTGTCACGCGAGAATATGGGAGAAAAAGAGATAGATTATGAATATGTAATGTTGAGATCCTTTGAAATGATTGATACATTATATGAGCTTGGTTACAGCAGTAATATAACCAACAAATTAACAGAAAATATAAAAATGATATTTTTTAATTAACTGTTATTTTTTTCAAAGTATATTTGTTGCAAAAAAACGCATTTATGGTATAATAATTAGAAGATAATAAGGAGAAGACTATGAAAGTAAAAGTAGAAAAATTAGAAGGTAGTAAAACAAAATTAACAATCACTTTAGCCGCTGAGGAATTCAATGTTGAGTATGAGAAGGCTTTTGATAAAGTATTAGCTGATGTTGAAATAAAAGGCTTCAGAAAAGGAAAAGCCCCTCGTAAACTATATCTTGACAGATTTGGTGAAGGTGCTATTTTGCAAAGTGCTATCGATGGTGCTCTTAATTCAAGTTATGAAGAAGCAGTCACTACAAAAAAGGTAAATGTTGTAAGTAAACCAGAAATAGATATCGATTTTGAAAATTTGGGTAAGGATAAACCATTTAAGTATACAGCAATTGTTGAAGTATATCCTGAGGTTGTTTTAGGAAAATACTATGGTGTTGAAGTTAAAAAAGAATCTGACGAAGTAACAGAAAAAGAAATCGATGAATCAATAAATAGAGAATTGAAAAACAAGAGCGAATTAGAGGTTTTAGAAGATGTAGCCCTAGAAAATGGTCATACTGCTGTTTTCGATTTCTGTGGCTATGTTGATGGTGTTGCTTTTGAAGGTGGTAAAGCTGAGAATTATAGCCTTGAAATAGGTAGTGGTAGTTTTATCCCTGGATTTGAAGAACAAATGTTAGGAATGAAAACTGAAGAAGAGAAAAAGATTAAAGTTAAATTCCCAGAAGAATATCAGGCTGAAAATTTAGCTGGTAAGGATGCTGAGTTTGAGATTAAATTACATGAGATTAAACATCGTGTTTTGCCAGCCACTGATGAGGCATTTTTTGAGGAATTAAAAATCGAAAATGTCAATTCTTTGGAAACTTGGCGCGAACATTTAAGAGATGTTATTAAAGCTGAAAAGATGGAAGCTAATAATAATAAGTTTACCGATGATGTTATCAATGCTGTTTGTAGTGAAGCAAAAGTGGAGTTGCCAGAGGCAATGATTAATGATCGTTTGGACCAAATGGTAGAAAGAGTTGAACAACAGGCTAAGGCTTATGGTCTAACGGCTGATCAATTACTTAGCTATCAAGGAACTACTTTGGAGCAATACAAAAATCTTATGAAAGAGTCAGCAAAAAAATCTGTTTTAGAAGAAGTTGTTATCGGTAAGATTATTGAAACTGAGAAGATTAAACTGACAGCTAAAGATTATGATTTATATTATGTAGAGTTAGCAAAACAATATAATCAGGATAGAGAAACCGTTGAAAAGAATCTTCCAAAGGATCGTGTAGATCATTATTTCAAGACTCTAAAAACTCTTGATTTGTTGAAAGAAAAAGCTGTTATAAAATAAAATTTTTATCAATTAGAAAAGAGGTGAAAAAATGGCAGATAAATCAGATGAAACTAAAGTTTGTTCGTTTTGCGGGTTACCAGCAACTCCTGAAAGGCATATGATTGAAGGCGATAATTGCTGTATTTGTGATGTGTGTGTTGATTTTTGTTATCATATCTTGGGAAAAGAGAATGTTTTTGAGGAAGAACAATTAAAAACGGATAAGAAAGAATTTATCCTTGATTTAACACCTCTTAAGATTTATGATCGTTTAGGAGAATATGTAATCGGTCAACATTATGCAAAAAAGGTTTTATCAGTTGCTGTTTATAATCACTATAAGAGAATACAAAATAATTTATATGAGTCAAGTGATATTGATATTGAAAAGAGCAATATCTTGCTTCTCGGATCAACTGGTAGTGGTAAAACTTTATTTGCAAGAACTCTAGCTCACATTTTAAAAGTACCATTTGCGATTGCCGATGCTACTAGTCTGACTCAGGCTGGATATGTAGGTGAAGATGTTGAAAATGTTTTATTAAAGTTATTACAGGCAGCTGATTATGATGTTGATTTAGCTCAAAAGGGAATTATATATATCGATGAAATCGATAAGCTTGGAAGAAAATCTGAGAATCCTTCAATTACTCGCGATGTATCTGGCGAGGGTGTCCAACAAGCGTTGCTTAAAATTTTAGAGGGAACGGTTGCGAATGTTCCTCCAGGTGGTGGTCGTAAACATCCTCATCAGGAATTCATTCCTTTCGATACTTCCAATGTTTTATTCATATGTGGTGGTTCATTTGAAGGAATAACTAATGTTGTCAATAATAGAATAGGTAAAAAATCAATCGGATTTAATAATAATCCAGATGTTCTAACTAAAAACGAGAAAGAAGCCTACAAATTGGTAACTCATGAAGACATTAAACGATATGGAATTATTCCTGAATTAGTTGGTCGTCTTCCAGTTATTGCTTCACTAGACTTACTTGAAGTTGATGACCTAATAAAGATTTTAAAGGAACCAAAGAATGCTATTTTAAAACAATATGTTAAGATGTTTAAGATGGATGGTGTAACTCTGGAGTTCGAAGATGAGGCTATTCAGGCAATTGCTGAAAAAGCTTATAAGCAAGAAACTGGAGCTAGAGGGCTAAGAGCCATAATTGAGAATATTATGCTAGAAATTATGTTTAGGATTCCTGAGGAGAAGGATCTTGTTAAATGTATAATAACTAAAGATGTTGTTCTCTCTAATGAAGATCCAATTCTGATCAAGAAAAAAGTAAAGACAGCTTAATATTTAAGGAGAAAATATGAGAATCAAACAGGATTATGTCAGTGAGCAATTTCACCAAATGTATTTTGAGATTTCTGTTGAGGAAATGGATAATATTTTTACAGAGGTATATGAAGAAAATGCCGACCTTATTGATACTCATACTGAAGCTTTGATGGAATCCATTAAAGAAAAGATTGAATACGAAGTTTTAATGGATGAGATAGATAATTTAGATGTTTATATGGTTGGCCCTAAAATGGTTAAGTACCTCACAAAAATTGAAAGAGGGAAGATGCTTTTAGGAATAGTTCAATTCTGTATTCTTCCTGAAAATTTGGATTTAGAATTACCGACTTACATACCAACAAAATTCCTCGATATTGAGATTACAGATGAGGATATCGACAAACTGGTCAATAAGATGCTTTTAGAGAATAATTACTATGAGTTAAGCGAAAGTGAAATTGTTACTAAGACAGCGATTGTAACTTATGATTTGTGTTATACAAAAGATGATTTACTGATTAATCAGATTAAAGACCAAATATTTGATATGGCAAGCGATAATAATGATATCGATCCCCTTAAACTTGAGGGAAAGAAAAAGGCTGATAAAGTAATTCTTGATGAAGATGAAATTGTTGTTGAAGCGAGAATTACGAAAATAGAAGAAAAGATACCTTCAACATTAACCGAAGAAATTGTTAAGAGATTAAAATTTTCAAGGGTTATAACCGTTGAAGGATTCAAAAGAAAAATAAGAGAAACAGTTAGATTTGGAAAATTACTTGATGTAATTGTTTATTATATAACAGAGTTTGTTATTCAGAATAAACAATTATCATTTGATTCATATGTTAATAATTTCTATTTGAAGTATGCTGAGCATTGTGATTTAACAACTGAAAAAATAGATTATAATATGGGAATTCAAAGAATGTTAATTATTGAATATTTAAGCGCCATAATTGATATAAAATATGATGGTGATAGAGTTGAATATGCCAATAAGGTTGGTGATGAACAGATTTTAGCCCATCTATTAGATGGAAGCGACTTATATTTTGATGATTCTTTTTTCGAAAGAAGAATTCAGGAAGTCAAAATATTAAATTATTGTATATCAGAAAAGATTGTTGATATTAAAATATAGAAAAGAGGTGATACTATGTTTTTGAATGTAAAATTGGATAATGCTGTTT
>JAQUYR010000004.1:0-8208 GCA_028691715.1 Bacilli bacterium
AATTCCATTTAAGGTTAATGCTTTTTCAATAAATGAGAGTGTATTAGATAATTCATTTATTAGAGGAGCAATTGAGAATAAAGAAGAGACAAATGGGAAGTATATTTTAGATGTTAAAATAGAAGAAATTTATGTGTTTGATTTTATTATGTGTGATCATGATTACAATGGTCTATTCTATATTGATGAAAATAATACTATTAAAATTGAAACAACTTCTGAACAATATGAAGTGATAAAAGATTATGATGAAGCAATATTTTGGCTTTTGCATAAAAGCGAAAACACATTTACAGTTTTTTTTGAATTATTTCCAATAAGAGATGATAAACTAGTTTTACCAAATTTATCGGAGGATTCAGTATTTTATTCATATAACAAGGAATTAAAGAGAAGAAATATTGACAAGGAATTTAAAGATGGTTTAACAATAGAAGAACTGACTGATTATTTTAGTATTGATACACCAACATTAGAGAATACACCTTACCCAAAACCAGAAATTAATAATGTTATATATTTTGAACAAGGAGATAAAGTAATTATTTCCTGGCATCAAAAAGTAGCAAAAGGTGTCAGTTATGGCATTATCGAGAGTGAGTTTAAAGCTCATGGGGCAATAACTGTCGTTGATTTGTTTTTAGATAATAAAAAAATTGCTTCATCTGAAGAAAAATATGGTAATGTAATTGTAGTTTTAAATAAGGAGTTGTTTAGTGAAAATAGTAAACTTGAATTCTTTGGTGAAACCAATCATTACGAGAGATTAAGCGATTTTAATGTTGAAAAAAAGATTGTTCAAGTTCCAGAATTAACAATGGATATTAATGATACAGAAGAGATAAGTTCAAGTATCTTTAAAAATGATGAATTTATTGTTAATTGGAGAAGTGAAAATGATAATATCGCAATAATTACTGATAATTTAGTTAAAGCAATAAATAGTGGTGAAGTAACTTTGATTGGTAGTGTTAGTGGCTATGGAGATATTGAAATCATTAAAGTAAAGGTTAATGAAGAAGTAGTACCAGATGATCCAGTAATTCCGGATGAACCAGTTACTCCAGATGAACCAGTTACTCCAGACGATCCAGGGGAACCGGTTATTCCTGAGCCATCAGTAAAATCGGGCTGTAGTAGTACTGGTTCAATAAATATAATTTATTATTTGATGTTTGTTTTGGTGATTTTAAGAAAAAGAAGATATTTATTTAAATGATATTAATTGGAAATGTTTAAAATATAAGGGTTTAACTAGATAGTATTCTAGCTAAACCTTTTTTGATTTTAAAATTATAGACAAAACATGTAAAGAATGATATAATTAATATAACGAACAAGGTGCGCAAATACGAACAATATAAAGGAGGATAGTTTGTGAATTTTAGTAAAAAAACGACTAAAGGTTTAGTTTTGCTATTGTTTTTATTAATGATTTCATTTTTAGTGGGATGTAATCTGGGAAAAAAAGAGATAAGTGAGAGTGAAAGTGATGAAATCAGGATGCAAGCGGTTAAAACACATCTTGATAACATTTTGAAAAATTGTCGCAGTAAAGAAAAGAATACTTCTTTATTGGCTGATGGTATTGATACCTTTACTGGAGAACTCGCTAGTTGGGCTAACACTGATCAGACTTTTTCACCAATATCTGACTATGCCTCACAACAAAATTTTATGAGAACTCTAGTAGCTTATACAATGATAACAGGCGATACCAAATATAAGAATGCTGCTCTAGCTACTACGAGATATTTTATGAAATATTTTCAACACAATAATGGTCTATTTAAATGGGGAGGACATGAATTTATTAACATTGATACTTTACTTGTTGAGGGGCCAGAAAACAAGGGATTGGTTCATGAGTTAAAAAATCATTATCCATATTATGAATTAATGCTAGAAGTTGATGAAGATGCTGTAAAGAAGTATTTAGAACAGCAATGGGCTGCTCATGTTATTGATTGGACTACTTTAGATATCAATCGTCATGGGGAAAACACAACTGAATTGATCAAATATGATTTACCAGAGAAATCAAATAGTATTTTAATGAGAAGTATTCCTACTACCAATGTAGTAGATCCTAGCAATGTTGTGACAACAATAGCCGATACCAAAGCTTTGATTCTACCGAATAGTCAAGGACTTACTTTTATCAATGCTGGTAGTGATTTATACTATTCAGCATATCTTCTTGGAAGTCTAACGGGAAATGAAAAGGCTACTTCCTGGGGAATGTGTTGCACTAGATTTTAATCTAGAGGGAACTACTTTGGGGTATTCAGGAATTAAACCAGCCTATAAATGTGGTGTTAATTTGACAGGGTTAACTCCAAGCACTGATTATAGATATCGTGTTGGTAAAAATAATATGACAGCTAGCAGTTTTTTTAGAACCGCTGGTGATGAAAGTTTTACTTTTTTAGTAATCAGTGATAGTCAACTTTATGGTTCAACTGCTACTGACCAAAACTATCGCAATACTTTAGTTAATGCTTTTCAAAAGGCTGAGGATAACAATACTCCAATATCTTTGATATTAAATGCTGGAGATATTGTTAATGATGGTGGAAAGTTAGAAAACTATGCAATAATAATGAATGCTGATACCCTTCGCTATGCTCCATTAGCTATGGCTATTGGAAATCATGATATCTTAGATGCTGCTGGTGGTTATGCTGGTTCAAGATTTTTTAACTCTATGCATAATAATCCCACTAATGGAGCTACAGGTTCTCTTGGGACATCATACTACTTTAAATATGGAACATCATATTTCTTTGTAATTGATACAACTATTAAATCTACTTCAGCATATCAAAGACAAATCGATTGGTTTGTTAATATTATGGAAACAGAACAACCACAGTATGTCTTTGTTATGGGGCATTTTCCAAATTATGGTGATGATGGTTCACTGGTAAATTCAATGTGGGTTCCTGTATTGAATGATTATAATATTGATTTCTATTTTACTGGTCATGGTCATACTCTTCAACAACGTCAATTAAAAAATTATATATCAATCGAAGCAGGGTCAACATATAATCCTGAAAATCGCTATGTTTTAGTGACAGTTACTCCAAGCATGGTTCGATATAAGGCATATACTGGTGATACAGTCAGCTTTATGGGTTCATCAGCTGCTAAAAGAGGTGCGGAAATTGCTTCAACATTCTCTAAAGAAGAATATATGAACAAATTATCGATTTCATCTATTCCTAGTAATCGTACAAAAGCTGAAGTTAAATGGGATAAATCGGGATATGGTTATGTAAATTATATTACTGTAACCAATGAAGCAAATAAAGTCATCTTAACAAAAAGAGCAACCTCTGACATCGATTTAGTAGCAACAATCAGTGGCTTGACAGTTGACAAGGAATACACATATAAGTTTAAAGTCGATTTTAAAGATGGAACTAGTGCTGAGACAATGGTCTCATTTAATACTTTCCCAAGTTATGGAGCTTATGAAAACATAAGTTATCTAGAAACAGAAGAAAATTATGTCATCAATCTTGATTCTTCAACAATCGAAGCTAGTTTATTATCAGAAATAAGGGTTTATTTAAATGATACTTTACAGACAACAATTACTCCAACAGCTAAATTCTTTAAACTGAGCAAAGCATTATTTGGAGATAATAATAAAATAGATCTATATGGTTATTCAACAGCTGAAAGTAAGGAAGTTTTGTTGGGTACTTTATCGATAAATAAAGAAGTTGTAAAACCTGTTATGGAGGTTAATACAACATCAGTTGAACTTGAAGAGGGAAAAACTACTACAATTACCTCAACAATCACTGCTGGATTTGAGGATAAAGTAAAATGGCAGACTAGCGATGATAAAGTAGCAACAGTTATTAATGGTGTGATAACTGCTGTTGGTGAAGGAACAGCAACAATCACAGTTAGTGTTGAGGGGTTTGATGATCTTGCTATCGAAATAATTGTTCAAGTCAAAGCTAAAGAGGTAATCCCTGATCCCGAACCTGAACCAGAGCCTGATCCTGAACCAGAGCCAGAGCCAGAGCCAACTCCTGAAGAAACAACTGGATGTGCTTCATCTAGTACAGTAGTTATGTTGGGTGGATTAATACTAGTTAGATTAATTACTAGAAAAAGAAAATATTTCATTTAATTAAGGTTATAAAGGGGGAAATTTATGACAAAGGGACAAGAAATTATTCTTTATACTGTACTTGTTTTAGCTATTTTAATTTTGATTGTTACCATTATTTTTTACATTAGGAACCTTCAGTTCTTTAAAAGATTTGCTGGTAAAAAATTCAAAGTGAATGTTCAAATAAAACTCAATCCTAAAACATTTGAGGAAAGAGCGGAATTAAATGTCTATAATGGAAATTTTATTGATGAAAGGCTTCATGGTTTAGGAATCCTTTATAAAGACAAAAACATTGATTATTTGATATCATATCTTGAAAAAAACAATTTTAATAATGATGCTAAACCAATTGTTTTAGCTCATGATTTTGTGAAGATTGATATCTCTTTAGAGGATTTAAAAAACATTATCGTTAGTTATAATGTTGATTATTATTCTGTAGCAAAGATAAAGGCCTATGCAATCAATTCACAAGGTCTAATGACGAAGACTAAAGTAAATCCTTTAAGGGTAGCCATAAAAAAAATACTCGATAAAGAGTTTGATGAAGATGTGTATCGTAAAAAAATAGCAAGACAAAAAGTAAAGAGAGAAGCTATTGAGAAAAACAAACAAAAAAGAGATTTAAGGAAAATTAAGCAAAAAGAGAATATGAAAAGATTTATTAAAAAAACACAAAATGTTTTGAGTAAGATAAAAAGATTTTTTCAAAAGGCTTTTTTAAAAATAAAAAACAGATTAAATCGAAACAAAAATAATTTAAAAGAAGAAGTAATTAAAAATGAAAATAGCGGGGATTAAGCCCTGCTATTTTTTTGCTACATATGAAGAATACATAATATAATAAAAATGATGTAAACTTTTTAAGTTTTATTTAATTATTACTCGTATAATATAGGAGTATCAATAAGAGATAATTGTTAGTTGCAACTTGTTTTTAGTTTACTGCAACATACCTCTTAAGGCTTTACAAAAGAAATTCAATATAATAAAATATTGGTGTCTAGAGAGTAAAAGTAATTTTACTCTTGTTGACAAGTCTACTGAAAACCCCTAATTTAGTAGACCCTCTCTTTCTTATTTCCTACTATTATCAGAGTTAGTGAAAAGGGCCCTTTAAAATATGAGACAAGGGGCCCTTTTTACTAGGGAGTTGGTTTCCAAAGTAGATATTATTCAAAAAAATATTTACTTTATTCAAAAAAGTAGTATAATATGTATGTTGTATTATAAAAGGGATTTATTCTTTTTTTAACTAAAAAGGAAAAACATTACTAAAATGAGGAGCGAAAAACTATGAATGGTTCAACCGTAATTAAAAAAACTCTGCCTTTAATAATTATTTTACTAATTATTATCGGTACTGCTGTGACTTGTACAATTTTATCTAAAGATAAAGACAATCCAGTTATATCAAACCCTGATTCTGTTTATTTAACAGCAAAAGAAGGGGAATTCACTTATACTTTAAAAAATAGTAGAGTATATAATGAATTAAAAACAAGTGTTGGTCTTAGTTCACTTGTTACTATGATTAATAAAGATTTATTAAAAGATGTAAAGAAGGATGGCACAAGCTATTGGGATCAAGTTGAAGATACAGCTATCGCCAAAGAAATTGAAGATGCTACTTTCCCTGATGGTAAAGATGATTTAACTGCTGAGGAAATAGCAACAGCTGAAAAAGAATTCTTGGATTCAATGTTCTCTTCATATGGACTAACTTCTATGGATGAAATTGAAGCTCATTATCGTCTTATCTTAGCAAAGGAATTATATGCTGCTGATAAGTTAGATGAAGAGATTGCTGAAACTAATGCAGAAGCTGAAGAAGATTCTGAAAAATATTTCACTTCATCAGATTATTCAACATACTATACATCAAACTACAAAGCTGAATATTGGGCAATGGTTGTTCCTTTCTCAACTGAGGCTCAAGCTACTAATGCTCTTGCTCAATTAGGAATTACTATTAAGACAAGTTCAACAACAACTAGTGAAGATTTTACTAGATGGGTAAAAACTGTTGATGGCGAAGAAGTTACTTTGACTGCCGCTGAAGTTGTTGAAGCGATGATCAGTCTATACAATACTACAAGAGCTTTCCAAACTGAGAGCTATCCAGTAAATAGATTAGTATTGACTAATGGTAAACAATATACTATCAATGATGAAGGTAGTTATGTATTTAATACAGTTGTTTCTGAAGAAGATGAAGCCTTAAATACTCTTCATTATACATATGATGAGATTTATGCTTATCAATCAAGTGTTCAAAATTATTTAAAGAATACAATGGTTTCATATACTCCTAGTAGTGAAGTTACATATACTCAAAAATGGTTTACACCAACTCCACAAAGCTATAGCAGTGGATCAATTTATTGCTTTATTATGAAATTAGCAGAAGTTGCTGCTCCCGATCAAGAAGATGTAACTGAAGAAATTTATAGTAAATTAGTTGAAAACACTTTAACAAGCACATTTATTGAAACAAAGATGGCCGAATTACGTGAAGAAAAGGGTATAATCATTTATGATACTTATCTTGAAAGTTCTTATGTTTCTAGTGTAAGTTCATATAGTGTTACTCATGAAACCACTAAAAAAGCTAGTACAAATCTTGTAGCTGCAGTTGAAGGACATGAATACACTACTGATCAATTATTTGATGCAATGGATAAGGTATACGGTATTTCACTATCAATTAGTTTAATCAACGAAGAAAGATTCTTAGTGAATACTAACTTTAATAAATATTATGATTCAACATCAACAGCTAGTAAAGAAAAAGACAAATGGCTTGATTTAGATAAATATCAGACATTAACTACTGAAGTAAGCAATGAAAAATTGAATTTCTCAGCTGGTGCTTATGAAGATTATGGATATGGTCCAAGCACAATGACATGGGAAGAATTCTTACAAAGTATTTATGGTGTTTCTGATGAACAAGAATTAAGAATGTATTTCTTACAAAGCGATATTATTGGTGAATTTAAAGAGGCTTTAGGCGATTTAAGTGAAGCTGAAGAGACTTCAGATTTATGGCAATATTACCTTGAAAAAATGGCAATCATTCGCGATGCAACATTTAATGTTACTGGTGTACATCTATTGATTTCAGCTTATGCTGATCCAATGGAAGCTGTTACTAGCGCTTCAACAATGTTAGATCCAGCTGAATGGTCAGAATATCAAATCGAATTGGCTAAACAATTAACTGATCAAATCAAAGCTTATATTGCTAATTCTGAAGGAACAATTACTGAGAAATTAGAAGCAGTTGTTACTGCTTTCAAAGCTTCTCCAAGATTTGTTGCTAATTTAGACCAAACAGTTGAAGCACAACCAGTTCTTGAAGGTGTAAATTATGTATTTGAGGGAATTGAAGTTGCTAAATTTAAATCTGCTGGTTTAGCAGTTAAATTTGAAGATTTAGGTGATATCACTAATGGCGATATGGTTGAAGAATTTGAGGCTGCTGTAAAATCTATTTGGCTTGCAAATCCTGATTCTGATTCAATGGTAATCTATGATGATTATTTACAAACAATTTATGGTTTCCATGTATATGCTAATTTAACATCTACTCCTCTTGCTACTTGGGAAGATGAAGATGGTGCTGAACATGTATTACCTAGCCTAGCTATTATTCAAACTTATCTTGAGGATTCAGCTGATGAGTCTTTGACTGATGAAATGTTAGCAGCAATCAAGACTTATTACACTCCAATTTATACTGAACTAGCTAGTGATGGTTACTATGCAGCAATTAAACAATATTTAGCAATTAAAGATATGGTCATTACTTTTAACAGAAGCAATTTCACATATGAATCATTTACTAAAGCTATTGATATGACTATTAAGACATACCAAGATGAGTACATTGATTACGTAAAATAAAATAATAATTAACCAAGTCATCGACTTGGTTTTTATTTTGGCAAAAAACTTGTAAATAGAGACAAAAAAATATATAATTAGTCTATATAAAAAGAGGAAAAACATATGAAGTTTTGCGTTTTAGCAAGTGGTTCTAAAGGAAATATGACATATATCGAAAC
>JAQUYR010000004.1:8308-37928 GCA_028691715.1 Bacilli bacterium
GAGATATAATGGATATTAATCTGATTACCATTGGAAAAATTAAGGAGAATTATCTCATCTCTGGAATTGAGGAATATGCAAAGAGGATAAAACCTTTTTGTAATCTGAAAATAATAGAACTCAAGGAATATAATTTTGATGACTCTGTTAAAAATCTTAAAGAGGAAGCAAAAAGTATTATGGCAAACATCAAAAAGGATGACTTTGTTATCACTTTGGAGATTGAAGGTAATAATCTTAGCAGTACTGATTTTGCCAGTTTCATTCAAAATCATTATCTTTATAGTCCTCGAGTTTTAACTTTTATCATTGGTTCATCTGAGGGAATGGCTGAGGAAGTAAAGGCCAGGAGTGACTATAAACTCTCATTTTCAAAAATGACTTTTCCTCATCAACTGATGAGAATGGTCTTTTTAGAACAGCTATATCGAGCTATGACCATTATTAATAATCAAAAATATCACAAATAAGGAGAAAAAAATGAGTTTGTTTAAACTTCATAGTCAATATGTGCCGACTGGTGATCAACCAGCGGCTATTGAAAAATTAACCAATAACTTACTTCATGGAATGAAAGAACAAACTCTCCTTGGAGCAACAGGAACGGGTAAAACTTTTACAATTGCTAATGTTATTAAAAACACGGGCAAGAAAACCCTGATTTTATCGCATAACAAGACCCTGGCAGGACAACTTTATAGTGAATTTAAAACTTTCTTCCCAGAAAACCGGGTGGAATATTTCATTTCATATTATGATTATTACCAGCCAGAGGCTTATGTTGCCAGTAAAGATTTATACATTGAAAAAGATTCTAGTATTAATGAAGATATCGATCAGATGCGTCATAGCACGGTTAGTTCTTTGCTCGATGCTGATGATGTCATCGTCATCGCCAGTGTTTCATGCATCTATGGAATTGGTGATCCCGAAGATTATAAGGAAAAGATGCTGACTTTGAAGCCTGGACAAGTCATCAACCGAGAAACTATTCTTGAGAAACTGATATCCATGCAATATGTGAGGAGCGATTATGATTTTAAGCGGGGTAGTTTTCGGGTTAAAGGTGATACAATTGATATCATTCCTTCATATGAAAAAAGTGATGCTATTAGATTAGAGTTTTTTGATGATGAAATTGAGAAGATTAAGATAGTTGATGTCACTACTGGGAAGATAGTCAGCACAAAAAATATGATTACTCTTTATCCAGCGACATTGTTTGCTGTTAGTGATGAAAAAAGAAAAGAAGCTATTAAGAGAATTAAAGAAGAATTGGCGGATAGAATAAAGTATTTTACTGATAAGGGACAGCTTTTAGAAGCTCAAAGAATTGAAAGCCGAACCAATTATGATATCGAGATGCTTGAAGAAGTGGGGATGTGCAGTGGCATTGAGAATTATTCTCGTCATATGAGTTTAAGAGCTGAGGGAGAAACACCTTACACTTTAATGGATTTCTTTGGTGATGATTTTCTACTTGTCATCGATGAATCCCATGTTAGTTTACCTCAGGTCAGAGGAATGTATAATGGTGACCGGGCTCGAAAGATGAGTCTTGTTGACAATGGATTTCGATTACCATCAGCTTTAGATAACAGACCTCTGATGTTTGATGAGTTTAGAAGTAAGATAAAACAGGTCATCTATGTCAGTGCTACTCCAGCGGAATACGAAACATCAAGAAGCGGTGAGGTTGTTGAACAAATAATCAGGCCTACTGGTCTTCTTGATCCAATAATTGAGGTAAGGCCTACTAAAAATCAGATTGATGATTTAGTTAAGGAAATAAATCGCCGTATTGCTAAAAGGGAAAGAACCTTGGTTGTCACTTTAACTATCAAGATGAGTGAAGATCTGACAAAGTATCTAAAAGAATTAAATATAAAGGTAGCTTATTTACATTCTGAGGTTAAATCACTCGAAAGATTAGAAATAATACGCTCCTTAAGGCAGGGAGTTTATGATGTTCTTGTTGGTATTAATCTACTTCGCGAGGGATTAGATCTTCCAGAAGTGTCCTTAATCAGCATTCTTGATGCTGATAAAGAGGGCTTTCTTCGAAGCGAAACCTCTTTGATTCAAACTGTTGGAAGAGCAGCAAGAAATGCCAATGGTAAAGTTATTATGTACGCCGATAAGATGACTGAATCGATGAATAAAGCGATCAGTGAAACTTACCGAAGAAGAAAAATTCAGGATGACTTTAATATTAGTAATAATATCACACCAACGACTATATTCAAGGAAATAGCTGACAGCATTGTCATCACTAAGGATTTTGTTGATGACAGTGGAGTTATTGACATGAATAAATTGGAGAATTTAAGCAATATTGAAAAGAAGAAACTGATTAAAAAATTAGAAGCAGAAATGAAAGAGGCAGCTAAGAAACTCGACTTTGAACAGGCAATGTCATTAAGAGATATCGTATTTGAATTAAAAGCCAGCCTTTAGGTGAATTATGGAAACAAAAAAGAAAAGACCAAGAGTGGTTGTTGGATTAAGCGGGGGAGTTGACTCAGCTGTTAGTGTCATAAAACTTCAGGAAGCTGGTTATGATGTTGAAGGAATGTTTATGCGTAACTGGGATTCCTCAATAAATAATGACATTTTAGGCAATCCCCACACCAATGACAGTATCTGTCCTCAAGAAATTGACTACATGGATGCGGTAAAAACAGCGGAAGAATTGGGAATCAAATTGACGAGAATCGATTTTGTTGAGGAGTATTGGCAAAGAGTATTCTCCTATTTTCTTGATGAGTATCGAGCAAATAGGACTCCTAATCCCGATATTTTATGCAATAAAGAAATAAAATTCAAAGCTTTTTTGGATAAAGCTATGGAAATGGGTTTTGATTATATTGCTATGGGACATTATGCCAGAGTAGTTCATGAACCTGAGATTCAACTGTTGAGGGGACTTGATCGTAACAAAGATCAGAGTTATTTTCTTTGTCAGCTGACGAAGGAACAATTATCTAAAGCTTTATTTCCAATTGGAGAAATGACAAAACCAGAAGTCAGAGCTCTAGCAAAGAAATATAACCTTAGTATTGCTGAGAAAAAAGATTCAACTGGTGTTTGTTTTATCGGAGAAAGAAATTTCAAACAGTTTCTGGAAAACTACTTACCAGCTAAAAAAGGTAAAATTATGACTCTAGACGGTGAAGTTGTCGGTGAACATGATGGAATTATGTACTATACAATTGGTCAGAGAAAAGGTTTAGGTCTTGGAGGAGCAGGTAATGCCTGGTTTGTTTTAGGAAAGGATGCTGAAAAAAACATTTTATTAGTCGGTCGAGGTGAGAATCAGGAATATCTGTTTTCAAACTGGGCGATAGTTTCTAAAATAAATTGGATCGGACCAGAATTTGTTGGGGAACTGTGTTGTCTAGCAAAGTTCAGATATCGTGGTATTGATAATAAAGTTGTTATAAAATGGCTTGATAAGGATAAAATGGAAGTCAGATATGAAGAAAAAGCTAAAGCTGTAACCCCCGGGCAAGAAGCTGTTTTCTATGATGGTGAGCGATTGTTGGGCGGGGGAACTATTGACGAAGTATATATGAACGAAGAAAAAAGAAGATATTAGAGGATGATATGTTAGAAAACATTTATGGCAGTGTCAATAAAATTACATACTTTAATGAGGATAATGGCTATGGTATTATCAAAATTAAACTCAATTATCAGGATAATAAGATAGCCAAATACCGCGCTAAATTGTTTTCTAATATTTTAACAGTTACCTGTAATTTTGAAAGAAGACCATTGATTGATGAGGAGTATGATTTTACAGGAGAATTTATCAAGACTTCTTACGGAGTTCAATTCAAGGCAAAGGAATTCACCAGAAGGGGAGAAGACACATTAGAGGGAGTTATTACCTATCTATCGAGTGATTTCTTTCCAGGAATTGGTAAAATCACCGCCACAAAAATCTTTAATACCCTTGGTAGTGATTGTCTTGATAAGATTGAAAATGATAACAAAGCACTTGATCAAGTTGAGGGCTTAAATCAAAATCAAAAGGATACCATTTATAATTCTCTTGTTGAGAATAGAAATAAAAAGAAAATAACCCTGGGATTATTAAATCTCGGGATAACAATGCAGATGAGTTTAAAACTGATGAAACTTTTAGGAGATAATGTTTTAGCTATCATCAAAGAAAATCCCTATCGTCTAATGGAACTTGTTGAAGGGTATGGCTTTATTAAATGTGATAAAATTGCTCTAGAGTATGGTTTTAAAAAGGATGATACTTTAAGAATTCAAGCTTTAATAGGTTATATCGTCAAAATTATGACCTATAGTGCTGGTGATACGTTTGTTGAATACAATGATCTGTATAACCGCTGTAGTGAAGAATTGAACAAGGAAGAGAACATCCTCGATTCAGAGAACTTCAGGGAAGCTATTTATGCTTTAAGAGATCAGAAAAAGGTTTTTATCGATGAAGAAAAGAATATCTTTGATGCTTATGTATACAAAGCTGAAAATCTTCTTGCTGAGAAAATAGTTTCTTTATTAAATGAAGAATTTGACTATGGCTATGATGTTAAAAAGATTGATGAGGCTTTAGATAAGATAACTGAAAAGATATCAATAACATACAGCGACCGTCAACTTCAGGCAATAAAAAGTGCTTTGAGTGAAAATCTGGCGATAGTCACTGGTGGTCCTGGTACTGGTAAGTCAACAATCATTAAAGGAATTATTGAAACATATGTTTGGTTGTTTGGTAATGAGACTTCCCGAGAAGGGATAGCTCTTCTTGCTCCAACTGGAAGAGCTGCGAAGCGCTTAAAAGAGGTTACTCTTCATCAACAAGCGCAGACAATTCATCGGTTTTTGGGATATGAGGGGCATGGTTTGTTTAGGCATGGACCAGATAACCCGGTTGAGGCTAAACTTGTCATCATTGATGAGGTTTCCATGGTGGATGTTCTCCTAATGGCAAGGCTCCTTTCCAGTCTTCCAGAAGCAACAAAAGTAGTAATGGTCGGTGATGTTGATCAATTACCATCAGTTGGACCTGGTGAGGTGTTGCAGAATCTGATCACTTCTAAGGAGATAACAACGATTGTCTTAGATAAAATTCATCGTCAGGCTTCTGATTCAACAATTATCAGTTTTGCCCATTCCATAAATAATGGTATCCTACCAGAAAACATCGTTGAGAAACAACATGATAGAAATTTCATACCATTAAATGATAATGATATAATAAATAATGTTATCAAGGTGATTGAACAAGCGGTGAGTAAGGGAATGGATATCGTTAGAGATATTCAAGTATTGATTCCTCTATATAAAGGAGAAGTTGGAATAAATGCTATGAACGAAAGACTCCAGGAAAGATTTAATCCTTTTGTCGATTATGAATTAAAACACCTGACGCGAAAATTTAGGGTAAATGATAAAGTCATACAACTAGTCAATCGCAGTGAAAAGCAAGTCATGAATGGTGATATTGGAGTTATATATTCCTTTGATTTTGAAGGAAACAATATAAGTGGTTTATCGGTTTTATTTGATATTGGGTTGGTCAGTTATAAAAAAGAAGAACTTGAAGATTTAACTCATGCTTATGCCATTTCCATTCATAAAGCTCAGGGTAGTGAATTTGATTTAGTAGTAGTTCCTTTTACCTTTAAGTATTTCATAATGTTAAAGCGAAAACTGATATATACAGCCGTAACCAGAGCAAAGAAATATCTGATTATGCTTGGAAGTATTGAAGCTTTGAATAGAGGTATTCAGGGAGTTGAAACTAATCGAAAGACAAGACTTGTTGAGAAAATAAAAAAAGTTTTTTCTGGTAAGTCAATTGAGGACATTGAAATTGAAGAAGATATCGTTCAGGAAGAGGGGGTTTCCCCTTACGATTTTCTTTAAAAAGATAGAAAAAAGCATTTGTTAATATTTAGCCGATGCTTTTTTTGTTGACTAAAAGAGTTTTTAGTAGTAATATAAGGAAAAGTTTGAAGGAGAAAATTAAAAGTGAATGAAAAAATAATCGAGGTAAAAAATTTACATAAATCATATGGAAACATCCATGCTGTAAAAGGTATAGATTTTTATGTTGAAAGTGGGAAATTGTTTGCTTTTCTAGGCCCGAACGGTGCTGGGAAATCAACTACAATTGATATCATTTGTACCTTCTTACAACCAGATAGCGGTGAAATAATTGTTGATGATCACAAATTAGGCGAAGATGATAACAAGATTAGATCAGTTATCGGTGCAGTATTTCAAGATGGCTTGTTGGATGATTTACTAACAATTGAAGATAATTTGAAAATCCGCGGTAGTTTCTATGGACTTAAGGGGAGCAAACTAAAGAAAGCAGTTGAAGAGGTTGCAGAAATCACCAACATAAAGGAACTGTTAAAACGTCAATATAAGACACTATCGGGAGGACAACGTCGTCGTTGTGATATCGCCCGAGCTTTGATAAACACTCCTAAAATTTTGTTTTTGGATGAGCCAACAACGGGTCTAGATCCTCAGACAAGAAAGGTTGTCTGGGAAACGATAACCAATTTACAGAAGAAAACACAAATGACGATTTTTCTGACAACTCATTATATGGAAGAGGCTGGTAGTGCTGACTATGTCATCGTTATTGATGATGGTAAAATCGTTGCCAAAGGTTCACCAGCAGAATTAAAGGAAAAATATACTAGTGATAAATTGATTCTTTCTTGTAAAGAGATAGAAACAGTTGAAAACATCTTAAAAGATATTGAAGTTGCATATGAAAAAACAGCAAACCAGATTACTGTTAAACTAGCAGCAACTTTGGATTCGCTAGAAATTATTGAAAAGTGTAAGGATTATATTTTTGGCTTTGAAGTGCTGAATGGTACTATGGATGATGCCTTTATTGGCATTACGGGAAAGGAGATAAGAGAATGATTGCATTTGCTAAAAGAAATTTATTAGTCTTTTTTAAAGACAAGAGTTCAGTGTTCTTTTCTCTATTAGCTGTATTCATTATTATTGGTTTATATGCTCTCTTTCTTGGTGATGTATGGGTTAATAGCATTGAGTCTCAATTTAGCAATGAATTTGAAATAGAATTTGTTGGGGCTAGATTTTTGATGGATAGTTGGATTGCTGCGGGACTATTAGCCGTAACTTCAGTAACCACAACTATGGGTGCTTTTGGAATAATGGTAGAGGATAAAACCAAGAAGATTGATAAAGACTTCATTTCTTCACCAATAAAAAGAAGTAGCATCATTGGTGGATATATCATCAGTGCTTATATCATTGGAATAATCATGAGTCTGGTAACTCTAGTCTTAGCTGAAGTTTATATTTTGTTAAATGGTGGAGAATTGATGAGCTTTTTAACATTGATCAGGGTAATTGGTTTATTATTCTTATCAACATTTACAAATACTTCAATAGTATTATTTATCGTTCTATTTTTTACTAGCAATAATGCTTTCTCAACAGCTAGTACGATTATCGGAACAATTATTGGTTTCTTGACTGGTATTTATCTTCCAATTGGCCAACTTCCAGAATCGGTTCAAGTGGTAGTAAAGGTCTTTCCACCATCGCATTCAGCGGCTTTATTCAGACAGATAATGATGGCTGATCCCATTGCTGCTTCTTTTTCTGGATTACCTCAGGAAGCAGAAACTGGATTTAAGACACTAATGGGAGTGACTTATAATTTTGGTGATACAAATGTGACACCACTTATGAGCATCTTAATTTTAATCGGTACAGGAGTTCTTTTCTTTGCTCTATCAATAATTAAGGTTTCCCGAAAGAAAAAATAATAAAAGCACCTAAAAAGGTGCTTTTTTAATTTCTTCTAAAACTTTCTCAAGTGTTTCAGACATCACATCTAAATCTATACAATTCATACTATCATCAGTTTGACCTTTATAGAGTGGAAAGTGTATAAAACCAACTTTTGTAGTTAAATTCATTTTTTTAACGAGATTTAAGGCGATAAAAAAAGAAAAATTACATACATAAGTTCCCGCTGAATATGATAGATAAAGCGGATATTTGCTCTCTAAAGAGGAAACAATATTTATAGCATCAATCGTGTTAAAAGAGCCATCACTTTCTTCTTCAACAATTCTTTTATTCAGGTAACAATTCCCATCATTATCATATGTTGGACTATTGATGATGTTTATGGCGATTTGTTCAAGGGCTATCTTTGTTCTATTTTGAGCTTGCCCCATGAGTAGAAGAACATCGGGTTTGTAATTAAGAAGCATTTCTTTAATAATAATTTCACATTTCTTATAGGAAACAGGCAATATTTTTTTAATAAGGCTCTCGCTATCAGAGATTTTATTTAAAACAGCCAGTGAGGAATTGGAGTTCAAAGAACCAAAAGGTTCAAAGGCTGTTAATAGTATTTTTTTCATATCTTCACCTTCTTGACAGATATATTATAACAAAAAAAATAAAAAAGAGGAAAAGAAACTAATATATAGTAGAGGTGATATTCTTGAATAAAAGTAAGGGAAAGAAAATAATAATTGTTACTCTTGTTGTTGCCTTTATTATTCTTGGCTATCTATGGCAAAAAGATGAAAAAGAATATGTTAGTAATGAAAATAATCCAGAAAATACCGAAGTCATCACCAGTCGCTTTGTCATATATATAAAAGGTGAAGTGAAAAATCCTGGCTTATATTTAATTGATAAGGATAAACGCATTAATGATGCCATCAATTTAGCTGGTGGATTTACAGATAATGCTAATACAAAGGATATCAATCTTGCTGAAAAGATAACCGATGGAATGACTATTACAATTAGTAGTAGAGCAGTGGATGAATATCAGTCTAGGATATCAATTAATAATGCTAATCTTGAGGAATTACAAAAACTACCGCGAATTGGTCCTGCTTTGGCTCAAAGAATAATCGATTATCGCAATAAAAATGATGGGTTTAAAACTATTGAGGAGATAATGAATATAAGTGGGATATCTGAAGCTATTTTTGAACAAATTAAAGACGACATCTGTCTATAGAGAACTGATAAATAATGTTTTTTTACTCGCTTTCTTTTTTCTATTGTTAGCAATATCGATTAATCATTTTTTTGTGGTGATATTTCTGGGATTATATGGTTTTTATGTATGGAAAAAGAGTAAGACATTTTTTATATTGATGTTGACTTTGGGAATAATCTTCATAGGTCATATATATTTTTTAGAAATAAATTACAGTGTTGAAACAGATGGTAATATTGAAGGAATAGTAACCGATGTGACCAAAGAGGATGATTACTATAAAATTATAATAAAATCAAAGAATAGTAAGAAAATAATTTATGATTACAAGTATACTGATGTAAAACCCGGTTATTATATTATGGCTAGTGGAAAAAATTTACCATTAACAGAACAAAGAATCGAAAATGGTTTTGATTATGCTTCTTATTTAAAACATAATAATATAGATCAAATAATTCAAAGCGAGAGTATTGATATAAAATATAAAAAGTTATCTCTATTTTTATTGAAGTATTATTTATATGAATATTTAGAAAAATTTCCTTTAGAGGTAAAAACATTTATTAAAGGAATAGTATTAGGTGATGATGACTTTTCTGATGAATTCACTGATAGTTTAAAAATAAATGGAATAATGCATCTATTTGCTGTTTCGGGATTGCACATTGGTCTACTAGTTGTCATATTACAAAAAATTCTTGAAAACTTTGAAATTAAAAAGGAAAAAACTGATGAGATAATTTCTGTTGTTTTACTTTTATATTTAATCATAACAATGTTTACTCCTTCTATTGTTCGGGCAGCACTTTTATATTACTTTAAAATAGTTAATCAAAAATTAAAACTTGGTTTTAAGAGTTTAGATGTTCTTTCATTTGTCTTTATACTACTTTTACTGATTAGCCCCTATTATATATATAGTATAGGATTTATCCTGAGTTTTTTAATGGCTTTTACCATCCTATTAATATCTCCACTCATAAAGAAAAAATCAGGAATAATACAGATATTAATCATTTCAACGCTAGCTCAAATAATAACTTTTCCCATTATTATTAATCTTAATAACAAAATAAATCTGGTTTCACCTTTTGTGAATGTGATATATATTTTAGCTTTTTCAATAATTATTCTTCCTCTGACTTTACTTGTATTGTTTTTTCCAATAGCGAGTTCTCTTTTTAAGTATATGATTATTGCTTTTGAAAAAATCACTATTTTTATAAGTGATAAAATGTCATTTGTTTTAGTGTTTCCTAATCTGAAATTTTACCAGCTTTTCATTTTTTATTTCTTGATAATACTACTAGTTATATCTTTTAAATATAAGAAAATAAGAAAGATGGTGATGATTGTTTTTCTTGTCTTTTTAACTCTCATTTATTATCAACCAAATTTTCACTGGAAGGGAGAAATAAACTTTTTAGATTTGGCCAATGGTGAAGCAATCTTTATTCAGGATAGCTTTTTAGAGTGCACTGCCTTAATAGATACAGGTGAAGGGAAAAGCGATGAGGTGACAAAATTTCTCTTGAGCAAGGGAATAAGAAAAATGGACTATTTAATTTTGACACATAACCATAGTGATCATAATGGTGAGGCTGAAGAGATAATAGAAAATATAAATGTTGATAAAGTAATAGTGAGCTATTTTGATAATAGCAGATTTTCCCAAATGGATAATACAAAAAAGGTATATCCAGGCGATGAAATAACTTGTGGTAAAATAAAATTCCAAATCTTAAACCCATACTACCAGCATGATGATGAGAATGATAACAGCTTAGTGATTTATTCAAAGATTGGCAATCTATCCTATTTGTTTTTAGGTGATGTCAGTAAGGAAATTGAAGTAAAAATCGCTCAACTAAATTTAGAAGTTGATGTCATAAAAATTGCTCATCATGGATCTCTTACCTCAACAGATCCCATTATAATAGATAAGACAAGACCAGAATATGCTATTATCTTGACAGGAAGAGCAACAAAATTTGGCTTTCCCCATAAAGAAACTATCGCTACTTTGAATATGTATGGGGTAATCACTTATCGAACAGATATAAACTATTCGGTCAAATGTTACTATAATAAAAAAGAAACTTTTTTTACTTCGTTAAAATGATATTTTAATTTGTTACCCCAAAATTTTAAGTGCTAGAATTGTATAATTATCAAGATTTTCTGTTAATAATATTGCTTTTTTTAATTAATAGTTTATAATGTAAAAGATATTATAAAACACTATATAAATACGTTGTATGGTTTTATAATAAAATAATTCTGGAGGGAAGGATATTAAGGATGAGGATTATTAACATTAAAAGAGCACCAAGTATTTTTGGATGCGTGATAGCATTTGATGTTTACATGGATGGTATTTGTATAGGTAAATTAAAAAACGGTAAATCAATCAGTGTGAGATTACCTGATGATAAAAAACATGAAATAAGAATAGTTGAGCCATACGCAAGTGATGAAAGAAATCATGGAGTACTTTATTTTGATTCAATAGATGAAGCCTATGATCCTGATATACAAGAAAATATGAATTTTATAGTTGCATTGAATGGATTTAATAAGTTATCAATTAAAGGTGACAATTTAAATACAGAAACAATAGCAAGCAGTTCAGACGATAGAAATCAATTAGAAGATGCAAATAGACGTTTCTTTGACAAGAGAATCTTGCCAGGACCGACAATTAGTGCGATTGTACTATCTATATTATTAATCATCTTCTCTTCTATGTGTTACTTTTATGGAGAAAATCCTCTATATTTATTTATTTTATGTATTGTACTTACAATTGTATTCTGCGTTGCCATGATCATTGATGGGCGTTATATTGTCGTTGTTCCACTTCCGATTATAGCAATTTGGAAGACCTATGATGCAAAACCACTTCAATTATTAAAGGTGAAAAGAATTTGTTTGACACTTATGATTTTATCTTCTGCCCTTATTTTAGGACTTAATGTTATATATATATATTTAAACACATAAAAGTAAAAAATGAGAAACTAATACAAATAGTTAAAAAGCCATTAAATGTCGATGGCTTTTTTGGTATCCAAGGAAAAATAGTCTGTCATAATGTCTACTCAGCAATTTAGAAATAGCCTTTATGATACTGGCCTTATATGTATTGTAAGACAATTCATATCAAATTATTTAGCGTTAGACTATGTTTGACAAAAGGGGTATAATGAATTATAATGAGAGTGTATAAAAGGTGAATATTATGAAATGTAGCCGTTGTAACAGGGAAGTAAAAGGAACAATTTGTTCATATTGTGGAGAGGTTTTAGAAGTAAAAGAAGAAATTATTCAAGATAGCAAAAAAGACTTACTGCGTTATGCCATTATTTTTGCAGTGTTGTCGCTTGCATTTGGAGTAATTTCTAATTTTTTTAATGAAGCGATTCTCTTGGGAATAGTAATGGGTGGGATTGGTATATGGCTTTCTGTCAAGTATCTCAACACAAAAGAAAGGAAAAGTTTTATTTGGTGTTTAGTTATCGCTTCAATTGGGCTTGCACTGACATCAATTTCTGGAATTGAAGTTTTATCGAGAGAGATTGACAAAGCTACAGCTAGCAAAAAATATTCTGAAATTTTAGGTGTAGATATCCCTAAACGTGATGCTACAACTTATAGTGTTGATTTTGGTTATACAACAGGATATAAATTGGTCATATATGGCTATAATATAACATCAACTGAATATCAGGAGATTTTAGATGGCGCTTCTTGGCTTAGTGAAAGCAACTTCTATATTGATTTAATTGATGGTGATATTGCTTCTGGTTATTATGCAATTTTTGATTATCAGGAAAACACATGGGAAATTCCTCAAAATAAAGCTGATTACAGATTTATTGTTTTGAGGATTGCTCAAAAAGATGGTAATTATAAACTGGAGATATATGATGTGAGTAAACGTCAATATTAGAAAGGAGTACTATGGCAAATATATATTTGTATATCGGTGAAGAAAAATATCTGATAAATCATAAAATAGAGAGAATAATTAAAGAGATAAAAGTTGATGAATATAACATTTTTTCTTATGATATGGATGAAGTCAATATAAAAGAAGCAGTGAGAGATGCTTCAACTCCACCTTTTATGTGTGAAAATAAAGTTGTCATTATCAAGAACCCTAAGTTTCTGACAAACGATAAATACGATATCGCTCATGATATTTCTTCTTTTATGAGATATATTGAAAATCCTATGGAATCAACGAGCTTTATTATCAATTGTAGTGGATTGAAATTGAATGAGAAGAGTGAAGTGGTTAAACTTTTAAGGAAAAAAGCGATTATCAGTGAGACAAAGGAAATCAGCGAAACTGAATTTTATGGTTGGCTGAGAAGGCAATGTGATTTAGAGGGGATAGCAATCAAGGATGATGCTTTAAAACTCTTCTATAATATGGTAGGGAAAAACATGATTAATGCCAAAACAGAAGTCGATAAATTATTAGCTTATGTTGAGGCAGGAGGAACAATTACCTCTAAGATTGTTAATGATGTCGTTGTTAGAGAGATACAACAAGATATTTTTGCCTTATCAAATTCTATTCTAGATCATGATCGTGAAAAAACAATCAATACTTATCGTGATTTAATAGCTGTTGATAATGATGTCAATCGCTTGTTTAACTTAGTATCGAGAACTATCAGAGATACTTTATTAGTAAATCTAATGCTTGAAGAAGGAGCAAAACAAAACGATATCGCTACAAAAATGGGAGTTTCTCCTAATAGAGCATATTACTTGATCAAGAATGCTAAAACAATTGATATCGAATCTGCCAAGGAATATATAATAAAGTTGGGGAATTTGGATTATAAGATTAAATCTGGACAGGTAGATGCTAAGACGGGATTTGAATTCTTTTTATTTCAATTATAAAAATCTATCCAAAAGGAGATCAAATATATGATTACAAATATGAAAACCTTTGAAAGATGGCGAGATAAAATCATCAAAATAGCATTGATTGTTGCTTTTATTGTTATGATAACAGAAGTTGTCTTTTTCTTCATCTACTATAGTATTGATAAAAACATGGTACAGGGGATGACAACAAAAAGATATTTGTTTTTGTACTTGATATTACCAACAGTGGTTAATTTTTCTGCTGTTTTATTCTGTATGCATATCAATAAGCGAAAAGGTTTAGACGAAAATATTAAGAATTATTTTTCTATTGTTGCAACTTGGGCTCTAGCGGGTTGTACAATGTGTGTTCACTATGTCTTTCCGCCATTAATTTGTTCAATGATTTTTCCAATAGTTCTAACAACAATTTTTGGTGATAAAAAAATGACTGGAGTATTCTATCTTTCCAGCTACATATTCATTTTTATATCATATTTAGTTGCTCGTCAAGGGTATTTTAGTGCTGATCCTAATCTTATGTATAACTATATTATTGGGATAATCATTACTAATTGTACGTATTTCTCCAGTCTGATTTTAATTGATTATCAGAAGGATAAAACTTTGGAAATCCTTAAGGCATATCAAATGCAAATGGAGTTAAATGAAAAATTGAAGCTAGATCAGCTTACAGGATTGTATAATCATAGTGCTATTCATAAAATATTGCATGATATTGTTGAAGAGACGAAAAAAACAGGTAAGAAACTTCATCTAGCTATGATTGATATTGATGATTTTAAAAAGGTTAATGATACTTATGGCCATATAAATGGCGACATGGTAATTGAGAAATTAGCTCAGATTATAAAGGAACATTCAGGGAATCTTGCTTATTGCTCTCGTTGTGGTGGTGAAGAATTTTCAGTAGTTTTCCCCGATATTGAAACAGTAAAAGCTAAAGCGATTTTAGAGGGAGCTCTTAAGGAGTTCAGACAGTACAACTTTGGTTTTAACAAGAACAAATCAATAACCTTTAGTTGTGGATTAGCTGAATATGAAAATAATGAATGGACATCAGAAATGTTTTTTGACATTGCTGACAAAACAATGTATGTTTCTAAGGCAAAGGGTAAAAATTGTATAACCATTTATGAAAAAGTCGAATAAAAAAAGGGACTAGATATTAAAATCTAGTCCCTTTAAATAAAAAAAACACCTGATAAACAGATGTCTTTTATGCTAAACTATTTATAAGCTTTGCAAGACGAGATTTATTACGACTTACAAAATTCTTGTGATAAATACCTTTGGCTAATGCTTTGTCTAATTTAGTGCAAGCAAGTTTTAAAGCTTCTTGAGCTTGTTCTACATTTTTATTTTCGACTGCTGCTTCAACACCTTTAACGGCTGTTTTAACAGAAGATTTGAAAGCTGCATTTAATTGTCTTCTTTTTTCATTAGTTAGATTACGTTTAGCTTGTTGTTTGATATTTGCCATGATTCGCACCTCCAAAATTCATACAGTTTATTTTACCAAAAAACTTTATAAAAAGCAAGAGAAAGATTATTTTTGTTTTCTACCAAAAATAGCTTAAAATAATGAGAATTAAAATTTAAAGTAATATTGCTTTTATAGATATATGGTGTATAATAGTATTGTTCAATCGGGGAGCTACGGCTGAGAGGTTGCGTTAGGCAACGACCCATAAACCTGAACTAGGTAATGCTAGCGTAGGAAAGATAGTCATTTTCTTTTCGTTTTTTGGCATTCAAAAAACTTTTTTTATTTTCTGATGAGGAGATGATGAAGTATGAAGAAAAATAACGAAGTTTTTAAATTAACTTTTTCAGCAATCTTGTTGAGTTTGGCAATTGTTTTGGAAATTGTTTGTAAAATGATTCCCATATTAAAAATGCCCAATGGTGGGGGAATATCCCTGGCGATGCTTCCACTGATAATTGTTGCTTATGTCTTTGGATTGAAGTATGGAATAATAACTGGAATTGCTTATGGTATCATTGATTGTTTTGTTCTTGATGGCTATGGCTTTAATGTCTTTTCTTTTTTTCTGGATTATATTTTAGGGTTTGGTGCAATGGGATTAGCTGCAATCTTTAGAAAAAAAGCAATTAAAGGAAACAACCTTTATTTTATCCTCGGCTTTTTAGTCGCTGTTTTGGTAAGATGGCTTTTTTCTGGTTTTAGTGGAGTGATCAATGCCAATATTTGGGGATATGACGCTGCTTTTTTGGAAGGAATCTTTGGTTCAAATCATTCAGGAACATTCTGGCTTTATTTTTATTCCTTTGTTTATTATAATCTTCCATATTTAAGCGCTTCAACAATCATATGCATTATTACAGGACTAGCTGTTAAAAAACAAATTTTTAGATATTTTAATAACGAAGAAATAGCCCCTGCAGAGTAAAATCTGTAGGTTTTATTATACAATTTTATTGGCGATAAAATAAAGATATGATATACTATTATCAGGTGATATAATGACTAAAGCGAATAGAAAGCATCTAATAATAGTTGGTGGTGGAGCTTCGGGAATAGCATGTGCTATTACTTGTAAACAAAAAAACCCTGATATGGAAATCACTATTCTTGAACAAAACGAGAGAATTTGTAAGAAAATACTCAAGACGGGAAATGGAAAATGCAACTTAGGAAATATAAATATTGTTAATGGTTGTTATTACAATCAGGATTTTGCCTTAAAAAAAGTGAGAGAATTCGATGTTGCTGCTTTTTTTGATGATATTGGTTTATTGACCAAGGTTGATGAACAGGGAAGAATGTATCCGTACAGTGAAACAGCGACATCAGTAGTTGAGATAATAAAAGATAAACTGGACCGTTTAGGTGTTAATATCAGATGTTCGTTTGAAGTTTTAAAAATTACTAAAACTGATAAGTTTATAATTCAAGGGGTAGATGAAACCATCATTGCTGATTATCTAGTGATAGCAACAGGCTCAAACTCTCAGGAAAAAACCAATGGCTATCTTATTCTAGAGAATCTTGGTCATACTATCAAAAAATTATCTCCAAGATTAGTACCGATTAAGGTACAAGAGAATGTTAAATCTTTACAGGGGATTCGTATAAAATGTCAAGCAACTATTGGTAATTATCAAGAAAAAGGAGAAATTCTCTTCAAAGAAAATGGATTATCAGGAATATTGACGTTAAATATATCCCGATACGTTTCTTATAATGATAAGATATCTTTGGATTTGATCCCTGAAATTGATGAGAAGGTTTTGGAAAGAAAAATATCTGAAGGGCTAGTAGAAAGGGATATTTCAACAATCCTTAGAGGGATGCTTCCAAAAATGGTCGCCCTTGATATAATGAAACGGGCTACGAAAGTTGAAGATGTTGCTCATGTCATTAAAAATTACATTTTTACAGTTGATACTTTATATGGCTTTGATTCATCTCAGGTAACTAGAGGAGGTGTTGATACCTCAGAAGTTGATGATAATTTTGCCTCTAAAAAAATAAACAATCTTTATATTATTGGAGAAGTCTTAGATGTTGATGGGGCCTGTGGAGGTTATAATTTAATGTTCGCTTGGATGAGCGGAAAAAAAGTTGGGTTGACTATTTAGTGTTTTGAAAAAAACTTTTTGTTGTTTACTAAATTACAAAAATATAGTATAATATTATTAAATAAGGATAAGAAAAGAGGAATGTCTTATGAATTTGCCAAACAAGTTAACAATAGCAAGAATGTGTGCTATTCCTATTATTATTATTATTTCTTTGATTACCCCTTTACAAAAAATAATCATTTTTGCGACGGTAACCTTAGAGGATTTATTTCTTTTAATAATATTTTGTATTGCTTCATTTACAGATTATTTAGATGGACACATTGCTAGGAAAAATAATATTGTTACTAACTTTGGAAAATTTATGGATCCTTTAGCTGATAAACTACTCGTATTATCAACATTGATTGTTCTTTTAGAAAGAGGCAATTTGGTTGTTTTCGGTGTTAGTTTTGGTTTTGTTGTGACAATAATTTTAGCAAGAGAATTCGCTATAACAGGAATTCGCTTAATTGCTGTAACTAATAACACAGTAATTGCAGCTAGCAAATTGGGAAAATTGAAGACTTGCTCACAAATGTTGATGATTATTTTGTTACTTGTTGATTGTTATCCCCTTTCTTTTTTAGGGAATACTACCAAGCAAATTACTGCTTTAGTCTTAATTCTGTTTGCAACAGCTATGACTCTTATCAGCGGTGTAGATTATATTATTAAAAATAAAAAAGTATTAAGAGATAATACAGATAATTAGAAGAGGAGAAGAAAATGGCAGAAGATAAATTAAAAGCCTTGGAAGAAGCTTTTAAGGTAATTGAAAAGCAGTATGGTAAAGGCTCTATTATGAAATTGGGAGAAAAGGTTTATACAGAGATGGAAGTAATTCCCAGTGGCTCAATTTCATTGGACATGGCTTTAGGTGTTGGTGGATATCCAAAGGGAAGAATAGTTGAAATATATGGACCAGAGAGTAGTGGTAAAACAACTTTTGCTCTTCATGCGATTGCTCAAGCTCAAAAATTGGGTGGTATTGCTGCTTTCATCGATGCTGAACACGCCTTAGATCCAAAGTATGCAAAGGCTCTAGGTGTTGATATCGATAATTTAGTATTATCACAACCAGATACCGGTGAACAGGCTCTTGAAATAACTGAACATTTAATCAGAAGTAATGCTATTGATATCGTCGTTATCGATTCAGTGGCTGCTTTGGTACCAAAGGTTGAAATAGATGGAGATATGGGAGATTCTCATATAGGTACACAAGCAAGACTTATGTCTCAGGCAATGAGAAAATTGAGTGGAGCGATTAGCAAGAGTAAATCTATTGTCATCTTTATTAATCAAATCAGAGAAAAGGTTGGAGTAATGTTTGGTAGCCCTGAAACAACTTCAGGAGGAAGAGCTTTAAAATTTTATGCTTCAATTAGATTGGATATAAGAAGGGTTGAACAGATTAAAGTAGGTACTGATATCATTGGTAATCTTACAAGAATAAGAGTAGTAAAGAATAAGGTAGCACCACCATTTAAGGTTGTTGATGTTGATTTAATCTATGGGTTTGGCGTATCTCATGAAGCAGAAGTCCTTGATTTAGCAGTCAATAATGAAATAATTAAAAAGAGTGGAGCTTGGTTCTCATACAATGATGAAAAATTGGGTCAGGGTAGAGAGAATGTAAAAGAATTCTTTAAACAAAATCCGAATTTATGCGCTGAAATTGAAGCAAAGATTCGAGAAACTTTAAAAGCAGGGAAATAAAATAATAGTTCTTAGGGGGAAAACTCTAGGAACTTTTTTGTTTAGTAATTCTTATTTAGCTATAAAAATATTAATTGTTTGGTTTTGCCTTGCTAAAAAAACGCTTTCGTGATAAAATATAAAAGGTATTTTTAGGAATTGATTGGGGAAATTTAGGGTAAAAATAAAAAGAGGAGAATTATGAATAGGAAAATTTTATTATCATTATTTTTTTCGTTTTTAGTATTTGTGAGCTTGTCATTTTTAGAAAATATGAATGTCAAAGCAGCCACCAGTGATGTATATTTGATAATTACAAATCCTGGCGAAGATATGTCGACCCAAATGAATATTAATTATCATACCAATGTTGACGGAACATTTGTTGAATTGGCATTGAAGAGTGATGGAAATTTTACCAATTCTGTTAAGAAATATGGTGAATGTGCTGCTCCTGAGTATGGGTTTGAAGGAACTAATTTTGGAATTGATTGGGGAACTAGTGCTGAAAGTAAATATATCTGTGAAGTTTCTCTGACTGATTTAAATCCAGGAACAGAATATATGTATCGAGCTGGTAAAACTAATATGTCAGAAACATACTATTTTAATACTGCTGATAACGATGGACGCTTTACTTTTGTTGTAATGGCGGATCCTCAAACATATGGAACATCTAATCAACAAACAGCAAATGACAATATGAATAGCGCTTTAGCAATGGCAGCAAGTTTAGGTGTTGATATAGAATTAGTACTTGGTGCTGGAGATATGGTCAATCAAGGTGGAGTTATGAATAACTGGAAACTTTTATTTGACCTTGATATCTATAAAAAGATGCCTTTAGCTGCTTCAACAGGAAATCATGACTATTGTGATGGTGGAAATGCAAAAGCTCCAAGCTCTGCAATCACTGATAGTGTTTATAACAATCCTAAAAATAGTCCTGAAGGTTATACTGAAGGAATGTATTGGTTCAAATTTGATAATACTTTGTTCATTGTAATGGACAGCGAAGAAAATACCGCAGGATATCGCGATCAAATAGATTGGTTTATTAATATTTGTGAGAATGTCCCTGCTCAATATATCGTTGTAATGTGCCACCGACCTTTATGGGGAAGTGGTGACTCAGCAAATGTAGCATCGCTTTGGTATCCAGTGTTTGAAAAATATAATATCGATTTATTCTTTGCTGGACATAACCATGACTATGGAAGAGGCTCTACAAATGTTGGAGCTGCTCGTGGTCAAGCAGCTTTTGCTAATAATTATGTTTGTGTTGACGATACTTATAATGCAGCTAATGGAGATGCAGCGCTTGGTGGATATTGTTTAGTAACTATTACTCCAACAGCGATTTTTTACAAAGCATATGATCAATATGGAAATTGCCGTGATCAAACTATATTCTCAGCCAAAAGAACCAATGAAATGGTCAATGACTTTAATAAGGAAACTTTCATGGCTTCAGTAAAAGCTGAAGTAGTCGATACTGATTCAACAAAAGCTACATTATCTTGGGATGGTAGTGGATATGGTTACATAAACTATGTAACTCTATACAATCCAAGTGGAACAGCAGTTAAGACATACTTTGCTAACTCTGATATAAATACAAGTTTTATTTTTTCAGGTTTGAAAGCCAATACAGAATATACTTATCGAGTAAAAATTGATTTTAAAGATGGAACAAGTACTGAAAAGGATGTTGCTTTCGCTACTAAGGTCTCTTATGGCGAGTACAAGACATATCCAATAACCGAACTGTCCACTTCTAAATTAATCGTTGTTGAACCAACTGATATAAAAACAGAACTTTTAAGTTCAGGTAAAATTTATATCAACGATGTATTTATTGAAGATTATACAATTAGTACAAAAAATATTCGTATTAAAAATGAGTGGTTAACTGGTGAAAATGATGTTGTAAAACTTTTCGGTGTAGTAACTGGTAGTAATGAAGAGATACTTCTAGCAACAATCAAATTGGGAGTTGAGGAAGTAGATCCTGTACTAACAGTAAATAAGAGTGCTGTTACTCTAGAAGAAGATAAGACAGAAACAATAACAGCAACCATCGATCAAGAAGGTTATAAAGTTGTTTGGTCAACTAGTGATGCTACAGTAGCAACAGTTACTGATGGTGTGGTAAAAGGAATTAAAGCTGGAACAGCGATTATCACAGCAACCATCGAAGGAACAACAATAAAACAGGAAATAACAGTAACTGTTGAGAAGAAACCAGCAGTTAAGTTAGCAGCACCAAGCATTTCAATCAGTGATGGAATTCTAACTATTAGTGAAGTAACTGGAGCAGTAAAGTATGAAGTATATGAAGGAACAACTCTACTAACAACAGTAGATAAGGCAGGAACTGTTGATTTAAAGGATTTAGGATTAGCAGCAGGAAATCATAATATTACTGTAAAAGCCATTGGAGATGATGTAGAGACAACAACATCGTCATCATCAAGTGCGGTAGTGTACACAGTAGAAGATGCAACTGAGCCAGAACCACAGCCAGAAGAGCCAACAGGATGTGGAAGTAGTGCAACATTCCAATTAGTGGCTTACTTACTGGGAACATGCACATTATTATACTTTGTAAGGAAGAAATTCTTCTAGATAAAAAGATTAGGCCAATCTTAAACGATTGGTCTTTTTGTTTTGATTGTTCTTGATTAAAAAACGTTTTCGTGTTAAAATTATAAAGGTATTTTAGGAAAACAATAGATGAAAGTTTTATGGGGAAAATAATAAAAAAGAGGTGCGTTATGAGTAAAAAATTTTTATTAACATTTTTCTTCGCAATTCTATTTACAACTGTATTGCTTTTTTCAACAATGCAAGTAAAGGCTTCTGGAGGAGAGGCATATAATATTGTTGCAACTCCAGGCGAGGATGCTGCTACAGAGGTTGGTATTAATTGGCATTCTGATGTTGTTGGAACTGTCTTAGAATATACTACTGCAGTTGATAGTGGATTTTCTAATAAGACTCAGGTAGCTGGTGAGTGCCAGGCATTGACATATAATGCTGATACTGATTGGAGCAATACAACAAGTAATAGATATGTATGTAGTGTATATTTAGAGAATCTAACAGAAGCTACAGAATATATTTATCGAATAGGTAAAAGTACTTTTTCAGCAACTTATGGTTTTGAAACAGCTGCTGGTAGTGGAAGTTTTACTGCTTTAGTTTTTGCTGATTCTCAAGTTTTTGGATCAGCTCCAGCAATAAAATTTAACGATATAATGAATAAAGCTTTAGAAGAATATCCTGATGCTAGCTTATCACTTGGCTTAGGCGATCAAGTAGAGCATGGAAAGCAAATGGAATTCTGGGAATCATATTTTTTCTCTGCTGATTTCTTTAAAAAGATATCAGTAGCTACTGTTATGGGTAATCATGATTATGATGATTATACAATTCAATGGCATAATTCAATGTATGCTAATCCTCAGAATGGAGTAACTGCTGGACAAGATGATGTGTATTGGTTTAAATATAATAATGTTTTATTTATTAGTTTAAATTCCAACACTTCGAGAACATTTGCTGATCAAGCACTTTGGCTTGAAAATATTTTGTCAACTGAAGTATATCAATATTCAGTTGTCAGTATTCATGTTCCAATGCAAGGATCAGGAACATACTATACAGGAGTAAGCAGCTATTTTAATAAAATTTTTGATAAGTATGGAGTAGATTTAGTTATGAGCGGTGATAATCATTATTACTGTCGAACAAATCGAGTATATAATAATAAGAAAACAACATCAAATATTCAGGGCACATATTATCTAACAATGGGAAATGCTTCTGGTTCAGGATCAAACGGGCCTAGTACAAACAATTCAGCATTGAATGTTGTTAGTGGACCTGGTAGTTTCATGTATGGTGTTTTAGCAGTTAATGAAAAATTCATTAATGTTAAGGGAATTGCTTTCAATAATACAACTTTTGAGACTGATCAATTTGATTCATACAACATTCCTACAAGAAGATCAGTTGAATATACAGATCCTATTGATAAAACAGCTTTTATGAATAAATTAAGCATTCAAGGTGATGTTCAAAACACTTCTCAAGCTATTGCTAGTTGGACTGGAGCAGGTCTTGGGTATGTTAAAAATATTGAAATAATTAATGGCAGTGGTAAAGTAGTCTCAACAGTGATTCCTTATTCAGATATTGACCCTACAAAAACTATTACAGGGTTAACTGCTGATAGTGAATACACATATACAATCAATGTTAATTTCAAGGATGGCACTTCACAGAGTAAAACAATTAATTTTGACACAAATCTTCAGACTGGTTCTCTTGATGATATAGAATATATTGAAATGAGTTCAAGTACTGTTTTCCAGTGGACAAATAATGTCAACACATATGCCTTTAGTGGATTAAAGACATACATTGATGGTACATATTATAATACTTTAGCAGTTACTGAAAAACAGGCTAAAATAGCAAACGAAAACCTTGGTGAAAGCAGTGTGATTACTATCTTCGGTGTAGTAACTGGTAGTAATGAAGAGATACTTCTAGCAACAATCAAATTGGGAGTTGAGGAAGTAGATCCTGTACTAACAGTAAATAAGAGTGCTGTTACTCTAGAAGAAGATAAGACAGAAACAATAACAGCAACCATCGATCAAGAAGGTTATAAAGTTGTTTGGTCAACTAGTGATGCTACAGTAGCAACAGTTACTGATGGTGTGGTAAAAGGAATTAAAGCTGGAACAGCGATTATCACAGCAACCATCGAAGGAACAACAATAAAACAGGAAATAACAGTAACTGTTGAGAAGAAACCAGCAGTTAAGTTAGCAGCACCAAGCATTTCAATCAGTGATGGAATTCTAACTATTAGTGAAGTAACTGGAGCAGTAAAGTATGAAGTATATGAAGGAACAACTCTACTAACAACAGTAGATAAGGCAGGAACTGTTGATTTAAAGGATTTAGGATTAGCAGCAGGAAATCATAATATTACTGTAAAAGCCATTGGAGATGATGTAGAGACAACAACATCGTCATCATCAAGTGCGGTAGTGTACACAGTAGAAGATGCAACTGAGCCAGAACCACAGCCAGAAGAGCCAACAGGATGTGGAAGTAGTGCAACATTCCAATTAGTGGCTTACTTACTGGGAACATGCACATTATTATACTTTGTAAGGAAGAAATTCTTCTAGATAAAAAGATTAGGCCAATCTTAAACGATTGGTCTTTTTATTTTAATGTCGGTTGACAATATATAGCATATTTGCTATAATTTAAGAGTAAATTTTTATATGTGTTGGGTGCTATAAAGCATAAAAAGGAATTAGGTTTAAAGCCTAAGCTAACCCAGTAGCCGTAATGCTGATGAAAGTCGATTACTCCACTGCAAGAAGATGCGGGAAGGATGATTAGTAAAGAGAAGCAGAGCCGGAAGACTTACCTAACACAAAAGATTTCTCCTGGGTAACGAGAATAGGAAACATTTCACATGCTCCTATTTTTTCCCAAATATTATGAAAGGATGTGTGAGAAATGAAAAAAATATTTACAATATTTACTTTATTTTTTGTAGTACTAGTTGGCCTTTTTGCTTTAAACGGATGTAAAAAGGAAGAAGTTGGAGCAGGGGTTATTTCTGTTCAAGTTGTTGATTTTGAAGGTAAAGATTTATTTAATGATCAAATTGAATTTAGTGCTGATGACACACTAGTTGATCTATTAAAGGATAATGAAGAAATATTGATGACTGGTGAAACTAGTGAATATGGTTTTTACATTGTTAGTATGTGTGGCGTTTCAGCAAGCAATGATAACAAGACATACTGGTCTATTGAAGTTAATGGAGAATATTCTATGGTTGGAGTTTCAGATATTGCCTTGGTAGATGAGGATTTGATCACTTTCTCTTTAATTGGTTGGTAATAAAATATTATAGCCTTAGTGTTAATTGTAACATTAAGGCTTTTTAATTTGATATTAATTTATAATAAAAATCAATTTTTAGATAATATAAAACTTAGATAATTAATGATATCTACTATCTATATTTAGAAGAGAAATGAAATATTTAGCCATCTAGATAACAGATAGTATAATCATGATAAAGTAGTTTGCTTTTTGTTTGACTATGAGCGCATTTTATTGTATAATATTACAGTAGACTTTAACTATTCTTTAGTTTATATATATTTTTTATATATTAATTAATTTTACAATGGAGGTAAAATAATGCACAGTACATTCTTAGTATTGAATGGCTTACAAGTGTTTCTTTATTTTATTGCTCCTGTTTTGTATATATGTTTAGGTGTTGGTATTGGAATTATCTTATTTCGTAATTATTACAATAAAACGAAAAAGACAGCTAACAAGATAATTGAAGAAGCCAAAAAACTTGCGGAAGAAAACCGAAGAAAAGAAGTTCTTGAAACTAAACAAGACATACATTTGTTAAGACAAGAAGCCGATAAGGAAATTCGTCAATTAAAGCAAGATGCTGATAGAGAAGTAAAAGAGAGAAGAAAATCAGCAAGTGATTTAGAACAAAAACTATTGCAAAGGGAAGAGCGTTTAGACAACAGAAACAACAATTTGGATAAACGTGAGGAGACTTTAAATCAAAAAGAACACAAGATTGATCAACGCAAAGCTGATGTTGAAAAACAATATAGCAAAGTTGAAGAATTGATCGAAGAGCAAAACAAAAAATTAATTGAAATATCTAGTTTAAATGTCGAAGAAGCAAAAAAGATAATTTTAGAGCGTGTTGAAGAAGACATGTCTTTAGAAATCGCCGTTATTATTAAGGAAGCAGAAGAAAAAGCAAAATCTGAATCAGGTCGTAAGGCACAAAGTCTACTAGCCAACGCTATTCAACAATATGCTAATGAAGCTGTTAGTGAAAAAACTGTATCAGTTGTTCCACTACCTAATGATGAAATGAAAGGTCGTATTATTGGTCGTGAGGGTCGTAACATTAGAGCTATTGAAGCATCTACTGGTGTTGATTTGATCATAGATGATACCCCTGAAGCAGTTGTATTATCTTGTTTTGACCCTATTCGTCGTGAGGTAGCTAGAAGAACTTTGGAAACATTAATTTCTGATGGAAGAATCCAACCATCACGAATAGAAGAATTGGTAGCTAAATTTAATAAGGAACTCGATGTAGAATTAAAAGAAACTGGTGAGAAAGCTGTCTTTGATACTGGTGTTGGAAAAATGCATCCTGAACTTATAAAATTGATTGGTCGTTTGAAATTTAGAACAAGTTATGGACAAAATGCTTTGTCTCATTCATTAGAAGTTGCGTATCTCAGTGGAAAGTTAGCAGTTGAAATCGGTGCTAATGAAATACTAGCTCGCCGAGCTGGTCTGTTACACGATATAGGAAAAGCAGCTGATCATGAGATGGAAGGAAGCCATGTTGATATCGGACTAGAATTAGCTCATAGATATCACGAAAATGCTACAGTTATTGATGCTATTGGATCACACCATGGTGATCGTGAAGCAACAACAATTATTGCTCAATTAGTAGCAGCTGCAGATGTACTATCTGCTGCAAGACCAGGAGCAAGAAGTGAATCTTTAGAAAATTATATTAAACGTTTGACTCAACTTGAAGAAATTTGTAATGATTTCAAGGGAGTTGATAAGTCTTATGCCCTACAGGCTGGTCGTGAAATTAGAATTTTGGTTAAACCAGATGAGATCAACGATGTTGAAGCGTATAAACTTGCTAGGGACATTCGCTTAAAAATAGAGAATAATTTGAATTATCCAGGAACCATTAAAGTAACTGTGATAAGAGAAACAAGGGTTAGTGAAACCGCTAAGTAATAATTTTGCAAGAAATGTGTTATATTTAATGTGTCTTAAAAGACTATTTAGTATAGCACTTTTTTATTGGTGATAACTGGTTAAATGAATTGTAAAAAATCTTCTTTTATGATATAATAAAAGAAGATATGGAGAATTTATGAAAATATTAATTGTTGGTGATGTCTTTTCAAAGTTAGGAAGGGAATCACTAGAAAGAAATGTTAAAAAAATTAAAGAACAAGAAAAGATTAACTTTCTAATAGTAAATGGGGAGAACATTTCTCATGGGAAAGGTATGAATGAAGGCCACTATAAATGGTTACTAGAACAAGGGGTAAATGTTATCACATTGGGTAATCATTCATTTAATCAAAAGAGTATTTATAATTTTATTGATGATGTCAGTAATGTGGTTAGACCATATAACTATCCAAAAGAGGAACATGGTAAGGGATACACTACAGTTAACTATAATGGTACTAAAATTACAGTTTTTCAAATGATGGGAAAAGTTTTAATGGATAATGAAATGCTATGTCCATTTCAATCAACAAAAAAACTTTTAGAAGAAGTAAAAAGTGATGTTTATATATGTGATTTTCATGCGGAAACGACTAGTGAAAAAATTGCTTTTGGTTATGCTTTCAGTGGAAAAGTACAAATTATTTTTGGTACTCATACTCATGTGCAGACAAATGATGCCAGAATTCTTGAAGAAGGAACGGCTTATATTACTGATGTGGGGATGACTGGACCACTAGATGGTGTAATTGGGGTTGATAAAGGGGTTATTTTAGATAGATACTTGAATGGTGGTAAAATGCGATTTACTCCTCAAGAGACAGGGAAATCGCAATTTTGTGCTATTATTGTGGAGATAGATGAAAACACAAAAAAAGCTACAGGAATAAAGACCATTAACATAAAAGAATAAAATGAAAGGGTAATTTCTTATTCCCCTTTATTTTTTATAAATAAATTGTATTGTATTAATAAAATAAATCGTATATAATTAAGGTTAAGGTGAATATAATATGAGTAAAAACTTACCAGTTCTAGAGACAGAGAGATTGATTTTAAGAGAAATAGAAGATATTGATTGCTTTGATATGTATGAATATGCTTGTCTTCCGAATGTTGGTCCTTCTGCAGGGTGGGAACCTCATCCTAATCTGACACATACCAGAAATATTATAAAACTATTTAAAGGAAAAATTGATTATGGCCAATTAGGTGTTTTTGCAATTGTTTTAAAAGAGACAAAAAAAATGATTGGAACAATTGAACTGCACACTTATGTTAAGAATTTTAAGGCTGAGTTGGGCTATACTATTAGTCCTCATTTTTGGGGACATGGTTTTGCTGTTGAAGCATCAAAAGCATTAATCGCTTGGGGCTTTGATTTTCTTCATTTAAAAAGAATAGAATGCATAATTTTTTCTGAAAACATGCAGTCAAAAAGAGTATGTGAAAAAATTGGTCTTACCTATGAAGGCCAAAAGAAAAAAGGATACATGCTATATGATGGTTCTGTTGGGGATGTAAGATGTTACTCAATTATTGATGATGAATTTTATGAAAGAATTCGTGAACACACATGGTAAGAGATGGAAAAATATGAAGAAAATTGAGAATATATTTACTTTAGTATTATCTTTGATTGCTGTTATAGCTATTGTTGGTGCGATATATTTGGGAATAAAGAATAAAAATTTTACTGAAGGAAGTGGTGATACTGTGGTAACTGAAGTAACAAAAATAGAAACTGGAACTTTTACAAAAGTTCATATTGACTTAGGAAACAGCAATATTGAGATTTTGGATAGTGAAGATGATTCAATTAAAATAGTATATTATGAAAGAGCTTCTAATATATATAGTTATACTGCTGAAAATGGATTTATAGAATTAATAGAGAAGACACGATTTGCTATTTTTTCTTGTGATGGATTTAATTTTAAGAGTGTTACCGCTAAATTATATTTACCAGTTGGTTGGTCGGGAATATTAAAAGCGGAAACAACAAATGGTTCTCTTAGTTTGGATGGCCGTACAGGTCTTAAACGCTTGGCTCTTTATAGTACTAATGGTAGTATTGATTTGAGCAATACGGAAGTAGTTGAATATATTGAGACAAACACAACAAATGGAAAAATCACCTTAAATAGTGTTACAGCTGGTCAATATATAAAAAATGAAACAACAAACGGAGGAATAACTCTGATAAGAGTCAAAGGAGCTTTAGCCATTGATTCTTCCTCAACAAATGGTCAAATCAATTGTACAACAATTGAAACAAAAGATTTGGAGTTAAAGACAACAAATAGCAGTATTAATGTGACCAATGCAATCTTTGAAAAGTTAGAGGCAGAGACCACCAATAGTGGAATAAACATTACTGCTAAAGGATTAGAAGAAGATTTCAATATAAAAATGTATACTGTTAATGGTTCAGTATATTTAGATGGAGTAAAAAAAGAGAAAGGAACAATCAATACAGGAAAAGATAAAAGCATCGTTCTTGAAACAACAAATGGTTCCATTCACTTGAATTTTTCAGAATAAAAA
>JAQUYR010000054.1:0-1368 GCA_028691715.1 Bacilli bacterium
ACACTAATAAATGGTATAATACTTAAGACTTAAATTTTGGCCTTGTGGTGAAATGGTAGACGCGCTGGACTCAAAATCCAGTGGTAGCAATACCGTGTCGGTTCGAGTCCGACCAGGGCCACCATATGGAATGAACAGGCTTGATACAAAAGAATATATAGTATTCTATGATATCAGCCTTTTTTATTTGGAATAAAAAATAATAAAATCTCTATCCTCCTTCTATTCTCGTTTATTATCAAGGATAAAAGTTTACGCTTATAATAAAGATTTGCAAATTTTTAGTTAAAACAAAATTATAATTTAGTAAATTTATAAAAAATAGACTAACATAGAATGAAAAAACTGTAAAATTACAGTAAATTCATAGTGATTATTGATAATTGCACTAAAATATGGTATTATAATATGAAAAAATTGTAATATAATGGTTAATTCATAGGAGCGATTAGATGATTAAAAGAGATTTGTATTTACAAGAATTAATTAATCGAAAAGAAAATAGTTCGGTAAAAATTATTACTGGTATTAGAAGATCTGGAAAATCATTTTTGTTATTTGAAATTTATAAAGAATACCTCCTTAAAACAGCTGTATCATCAGATAATAATATTCTTATTGATTGAGACAGTGATAGATTTGAGAATCTTCGCGGCCATAAATTATTAAGAGTATATTGAGTCAAAAATAGTAAATGATGAGATTCAACTATGCGAAGGATTTGAAAGCTTACTAAATGGGCTAAATAGAAATAGAAAATTAGATATTTATGTAACTGTAGCAAATTCAAAGTTTCATTTTAGTGATATTATAACTGAATTCTGAGGTAGAGGAGATGAAATTTGGATTAGACCGCTTTCTTTTAAAAAAATATCCAGTTATATCAATATAAGTTAAAAGATATGCAATACTTTTAAGATTTGATAGTGGATGTTGCTAAGAATTTTAAAGATTAAATTTTAGATATAATATAGATAGGTAAAAATATAGGTGATAATTAAAAATGAAAAAAGAATTAGTAGTAGATATGAGAACTTCCAGTTTAAGTGATACCCTTCCAGAAATGAAAAGGTGTAACACTTTATGCCAAAAAATTAATATTTGTGAACCATACACTGAAGAGTATCAAACCCTTTTAAAGGAACTCTTTGATAATAATCTTGATGAGAGTGTTTTTATTGTTGCTCCATTACATATAGATCTAGCAAAGAATTTAACGATTGGTAAAAATGTTTATATCAATCATGATTTTGATTGTATGGCCAGAGGAAATGTTATAATTGAAGAAGATGTTATGATAGGTCCCAATGTTTCGATATTGACAGCCAATCATGATTTATTGGATCACCAAATATTGAGGTGTAAGGA
>JAQUYR010000054.1:1468-7761 GCA_028691715.1 Bacilli bacterium
TATATATCTATGACAGCAATGGAAGGCTAGTTTATTGGAATGAAAAGCATGAGAGAATGACCGGTTACTCTAGTGAAGAGTTGAGAACGATGACCATTGATAAATGGTTTGATGGTGAGGATTTGGTCAGAGTCAACGAAGCGATAAAAGAAGTTTTTGAGATGGGGTATGCTGAGGTTGAGGCTAATCTAACCTTGAAGAATAAAGAAAGAATTCTGGTTCGTTCCAATGGTGTTCCTTTGAATATTGATGGAAAAACTTATTTTGCTGGTGTTGGTGTTAACATAACCGAGCAAGAAAAGGACCGTATCGAATTGAGAAAGAGCAAAAACCTTCTCGAAAAATTTTTTGAACAGGCTTTAAGTGGATCTTTTTATATGATGATAGACAAACCAGTGGAGTGGAATGATAGCATTGATAAAGAAAAAATGTTGGATTACATATTTTCTCACCAAAGGGTTGTTAAAGCTAATCAAGCACTTTTGGATCAGTATGGATTTAAAAAGGAAGACTTCTTTTCATTAACCCCTAATGAAATGTTTGCTCATGATATAATTCAGGGAAGAAGAGCCTGGAAAGAGATGCTTGATAATGGGCATGTCCATCTGATTACCGAAGAAAAAGATGTAAGTGGTAAAGACATTTACATTGAAGGAGATTATATCTGCATCTACAATGAAAAAGGTCAGGTTATTGGCCATTATGGTAATCAACAGGATATCACTTCTAGAGTAGAAGCAGATAGAAAATTAAATCACTCATATAAGTTGATGAGTTATTTGATTGAGCACAGTAACAGTGGTATTGCTGTTCACGATTTAGAAATGAATTATATATATGTCAGCAATCATTATCTTGAGCAATATGGAATCAAGGATCAGGATATTATTGGTAAAAATCATTATGATGTCTTTCCTGATTTACCTCAAAAATGGCGTGATGTTCATCAATTAGCGATGAAAGGTATTGTTTCTAAAGCTGATGATGACCCATATTACCATGATGATGGTACTATTGATTGGACAAGATGGGAATGCCGCCCATGGTATTTGGATAAGGGTGAAATTGGTGGTATTGTAATCTATACTGAACTTGTCAATGAACGTAAGAAATTGGAACTAGCCCTTCTTCATGAAAAAGAAATGCTCGAGACAACGCTTATTTCGGTAGGTGATGCAGTTATTTCTTGTGATGATAAGGGGAAAATCTTGATTTTTAACAGGGTTGCTGAAGACTTAACTGCCTGGAAAAGGCTTGATGTAGTCAACAGGACAATTTTTGAAGTTCTTAATATTGAGGATGTGGCAGAAAAAAAGAATTTAGTAGCCATTATGGAATTGGTAAAAAACAATAAAAAAATATATGATTTAAACGACAGTATTCTTATATCTCATAAAGATATGAAAAAACTTCCTATAGACGGTCATATTGCCCCAATAATTGACAAGAATAATTATATCCTTGGTACTGTTTTAATTTTTAGAGATGTTACATTGATGAAACAGCGACAAGAAGAAATAGAGTATGCTAATTATCATGATCCTCTAACTGGATTGTATAATTTCAGGTTCTATGAAAAAGAAATTAAAGAACTGAAAACCAATAAAAATATGCCTATCACTATTGTTATGGGTGATATCAATGGCTTGAAGCTTATAAATGATGCTTTTGGTCATAATGTTGGTGATGAACTATTGATTAGGACGGCCCATGTTCTTCATAAAGTTTGTCGCAAGAAAGACATTATTGTTAGAATCGGTGGTGATGAATTCATTATTTTAATGCCAAAAACAACCGAGAAAGAAGCAGAATGTCTTGTCCAGAAGATCAAAGAAGCTATGAAGAAAGAAAAAATTGGAGCTTTCACACTATCTATTTCTTTGGGATATGAGACAATATATAATCAAGATGAGAATCATCAGGAGGCTTTGACGAGAGCGGAAAATCATATGTATCGTCATAAAATTTCAGAGAACATCAGTCCGAGAAATAAAACAATCAGCATTGTTATGAACTCATTATTTGAGAAAAATAATCGAGAGATGCTTCATTCGGGACGGGTAAGTGAACTTAGTGTTTCTTTAGCAAAGGCCTTGGGTTGGTCAGAAGACAAGATAAATGAGTTGAAAACTAGTGGCCTGATGCACGATATAGGTAAGATTGGTATTGATGAATCAATATTGAACAAGACAGGGAAATTAACAGAAGAGGAGTGGCGAATTGTTAAAAGCCATCCCGAAATAGGATTCCGTATTTTAAGCACAGCTAATGAATTCTCTGAAATTGCTCGCTATGTTTTGGAACATCACGAAAGATGGGATGGAAAGGGATATCCCCGAGGAATTAAGGGTGATGAGATCTCTATTCAAGGACGTATCTTGGCAATTGCTGATGCTTTTGATGCTATTACGGCTGATCGGACCTATAGAAAGAAAATGAGTGTAACAGAAGCAATTGAGGAAATAAGAAGAAATTCTGGTACGCAATTTGATCCTCAACTTGTTGAAGTTTTTATCAATGAAGTTATTAAAAAATAGATTGGACCATAGTTTATAAGCTATGGTCTTTTTATTTACAACTTTTTTACATTTCTTTACAAACAATGATATTTTAAAGAACCAGGAAGGATTAAAATGGTATTGTAAAAAAGAGGAGGAATAATTTTGATGAAGAAAATTATGAAAAGTTTATTAGCAGTAATCTGCTTATTTGGATTAGTAGTTGGTTTAACAGGATGTAAAACTACTGATGATGCTTTAATAAAAGCCTACACAAGAGATACAACAAGTGGTACAAGAGATGGTTTCTTTACAAATATTGATTTTGAAGCAGCGAAGGCTGATAACAGTGGTTTGGTAACTGGGTATGTTGAAGTGGATAGTAATGGTTCTATGATCAATGCTATTAAAAATGATGAATATGGTATTGGTTATATTTCTTTAGCTTCACTTAGTGAATCAGGACTTAAAGGTTTAGTTTATGAAGGAGTTACTCCCAATGAAACTAATGTACTAAATGGTACATATAAATTAACTCGTAATTTTAATTACATTGTCAGAAGTGACTATTCAACAACCAAAGAAGAAGAGATAGTAGAGGCATATCTAGCCTTTCTGACAACAAAAGACGCAAAAGCGACAATTCAAAGCAAGGATGGAATTATTGAAATAAATTCATCAGATCCAACTTGGGATTCAATAAAGAATGACTATCCTATATGTCAAGAGGACAATAGTATGGTGACAATTAAGTTTGGTGGTTCAACATCAGTTGAAAAAATTGCTAAAGCATTATCAAGTGAGTTTTCGTCAAAATGTGGAAACTTTAAAATTGAACACAATCACACTGGTTCAGGTGATGCCTACAAGAGAACTCAAGGAAGCGAGAAGGATGGGGCAAACTTCTTACATATCGCTTTTCTATCACGAGAACTTAAAGATACTGAGGCAGCAGCTACGGGAACTTCAGGAAAGATATGTGTTGATGCTATCGTGGCAGTTGTCAATTCAAAGAATGAATTAGCCACTATAAACGCAGAAATTCTTAAGAAAATCTATGATGGATCTATTACAAAATGGAGTGAAGTAGAATAGGGAAACCTATTCTCGTTTTGCATTTATGAATATGACACAAAAAAAAGGAGATTTTCACAAGAAAACAATAATAGATAGAGTAGTCAAAAGCATTCTTTTTGTGGCAACCTTATTTTGTGCCTCAATCATTATTTTTATCATTCTATTTATATTGATCAGAGGAATAAAACCCTTTGTAAATAAGTACGAAATAAATGGAGTGCTTTACAGTGTCGATTTGTGGAAATTTCTTACAGGATCTATATGGTATATAGCTCCAAATGTCTATGGAATAGGTTTTGTCATTGTGAATACTTTTTACATAGTTGCCTTTTCCTTATTGATAGCAGTTCCCATATCGGTATTAACTGCTTTATTTGTCAGTAAGATTGCTCCAAGAACAATTGGTAAAGCAATTTCTTCTATAATAGAGTTATTAGCAGCAATACCTTCAATTATTTATGGTTTGTTTGGCATGGGAGTAATCACAAATTTTGTGAAGAAACTCTCATCTTTTTTTGGATATCAGAGCGCTGGAGGAATATCTACTTTAGCAACAGTAATCGTCTTAGCGATAATGATTATCCCCACAATCACTATGATTTCAACAACCGCCATAAATGCTGTGAAAAGAGATTTAATCAACGCCTCTCTAGCACTAGGAGCATCAAAAACACAGACAAATTTTAAAGTGGTATTGTCAAGTGCTAAAAGTGGAATCTTTTCAGGGATAATTCTCGGAGTGGGAAGAGCCTTGGGGGAAGCAACCGCTGTTTCAATGGTTGCTGGTAATAGTGGAAGTGGACCAACCTTCAATATTTTTGATACAACGAGGACTCTGACTTCAACAATGCTATTGGGATTGAAAGAGACAACTGGTCTTGATTATGATATTCGTTTTAGTGTGGGAATTATTCTGATAATGATGATTTTGATTATGAACTTTCTGCTTCAGATGATTAAAAAGAGGTTGGAAAAATGAGAAAAGTAAAGGATATATTTTTAAACTGCCTCACTTATCTATGTTCTAGCTTTGGTTTCATAATTTTAATAATTCTTATCGCTTTTATCTTTAAAAATGGAATTGGATTACTGGATTTTGATCTATTAAAAGATGATTATTTTGAAACAGTCTATAATGTTAAAATAGATGACCCTGAAAACTTTAGATTAGGAGGGTTCCAAGATCCAAAACTTGCTGATGGATATTTCTCACAAAAATGGGGGATTGTCCTTGTTGATGATGAAAACAATTCTCATGAAAATATTGTTGTTATTGCCTATATTTCTGAACAGTCGCCTTTTAATAGTGTTACTAATGTGAGTGATGAATCCCGAGTAAAACTAAAGGCGGGTTATGAGATTTCCAAAATATCATTGACCAATGCGATGAATGACTATATAAGTGCCCTAGCAAAAAATGGTGCTGAAGAGATGGTCACTAAACTCGAAGAGGCGACGATTATCACTGATATGATAGTTACCACCGGTGGGGGTGGTATTAGAGGTTCACTATTAACTACTTTTTATTTAATAGGATTGACTCTAATGATTTCCTTACCACTAGGGATTAGTGGAGCAATATACCTAAATGAATATTCGAAAAAGAATCGATTTATTGGAATAATTCGGGCGATGATTGACATGACTAGTGGAATACCATCCATCATCTTCGGACTTGTTGGGGCGATTATATTCATCCCCGCAATGAATAGTCTGATATCTTCAACTGGAGGAAGCATAGCATCAGGAGCATTGACTCTGTCTATAATTTTACTACCAATAATAATTAAAACAACGGAGGAATCTTTAAAAGTAATTCCCGATTCCTATCGCATGGCTTCTTTAGCCCTTGGAGCTAGTAGAACACAGACGACATTTAAAGTAGTCCTTCCCAATGCTTTTAGTGGAATATTAACAGCAACACTGCTGTCAATAGGAAGAATAATAGGTGAGAGTGCTGCTTTAATATATGCTGTTGGAACAGCGATAAAGGATACAGTGGTAATCAATGAGAAGTCAACTTCACTGGCAGTTCACATCTGGAGTTTGATGAGTGGTGAAAATCCTAATTACGAGTTAGCCTGTGCTATTTCCATAATCATTTTAATCGTAGTAGCGCTTATTAGCCTGGTAATTAAAATAATTTCTAAAAGAGCAAGTAAAATGGAGGTGAATTAATGGAAGAAGTATTTAAAATTGAGAATGTAAATCTGTATTATGCCAGTAATCATGTTCTAAAAGATATAAATATATCTCTATATAAGAATAAAATAACAGCATTTATTGGCCCTAGTGGCTGTGGTAAATCAACATTTCTCAGATGTTTTAACCGGATGAATGATTTGATCGAGAACTGCCATGAAACAGGAAATATTGAGTTCAATAAAACAGATATCAACAAGATGAATCCTATTGAACTGAGGACAAAAGTTGGTATGGTTTTTCAAAATCCCAATCCCTTTCCCATGTCCATTTTTGACAATGTTGCTTATGGACCACGATGCCAGGGTATTAAAAACAAGGCTAGACTAAATCAAATAGTCATCGACTCACTTAAAAAGGCTAGTCTCTATGAAGAAGTAAGGGATCGTTTAAAGGATAATGCTCTGGGATTATCCGGTGGTCAACAACAGCGATTATGCATTGCTCGGTGTATTGCTATGCAGCCAGAGGTTATCTTAATGGATGAACCGACTAGTGCTCTCGATCCTATTGCCA
>JAQUYR010000055.1 GCA_028691715.1 Bacilli bacterium
CCAAACATTGGATCTATTTCCAGATAATTTGCTGTATCATATTTATGATTTGAATATGCTGTAAAGATTGGATTCAAATAGATTACTCCCACATTTAACGTCTTTAAATAATCTAACTTTTGAGTGATTCCTCTCAAATCACCACCAAAAAAATCGTTGTTTAGGATCTCTCCATTTTGTGGTTTATAATAGGGATTCTCATACCAGTCACGATGCATAACAGCATAATCCTTAACAAAATCAACTCCACCATTATAAAATCTATCAGGAAGTATCTGATAAATGATTTTTCCTTTATACCAGTTAAGTATTCCTGTAAACCCACCATGAACACTTAATTGCCAACATCTTGGTCTGTCATTGGTTTGAACAGCATCAAGACTATCACTATACGAAATATAATGCTTACCATAACAGTCATAGAATTCAAAGTGATACCAGTATATTCCAACATCATCAATTTTAAAATTGGCCTGGTAAATATAATATTCATCTTGTTCATCTATTCTATTCAGGTTAAAAATCTTATAATCATCTTCAAAATCCTTATGAATATAGATCTTTAAATCGCTTATATCATACTCTTTGATAATATTAATAGTGATGCTGATAACATCACTATTTTTTACAGCTCCAACAGGGTTCTTATGATTTCTCCTCGTTGGATTAAACACTATTTCTCTCATATTATTTTATCGTTTTTATATTCCAAATTCTTTCAGCATACTCCCTAATACTTCTGTCAGCTGAAAAAACTCCCGCTTTAGCAATATTAACAAGTGACATTTGGTTCCATTTCTTTTTATTTTTATAAGCCTCATCCATCAAATAGTGAACTCTCATATAATCATCAAAATCCGCTAGGCACATATATGGATCGGGCATTGGATAACTGTTTAGTAAATAGTTCTTTATATTAGAGAATGATTGGTTATTAAAGCCTAAATCAAGACGATCAAGAACACGCTTAATTCTTGGATTTCCATCATAGAAAGCACATGAATTATAGCTTCTAACCCATAGATCGCGAACTTCTTCAGCTTTCATTCCAAATATAAAGATGTTTTCTTCGCCAACTGATTCGCTTATTTCAACATTTGCACCATCCAACGTTCCAAAGGTAACTGCTCCATTGATCATAAACTTCATATTACCAGTACCACTGGCTTCCTTACCAGCTAGAGATATCTGTTCACTAACCTCACTTGCTGGTATCAAAGTTTCTGCTGTAGTGACATTGTAATCCTCAACAAAGACAACATTCAATTTCTCTTGCATTGCTGGTCTCTTGGCAATTTCACTAGAAATACTACAGATTAGTTTAATGATGTCCTTTGCAACATAATATGTTGGAGCAGCTTTAGCTCCGAAAATGAAGGTTTGAGGAGTCATATCCAGATTAGGATTTTCCTCTAAATCGATAAACAGGGAAACAATCTTTAGAGCATTTAAAAGCTGACGTTTGTATTCATGAAGTCTTTTAACCTGAACATCAAAACGAGTCTTTGGATCTATTGTGATTCCTGTTTTTTTGTACAAATGCTTTGCAAATTCGCATTTATTATTATATTTGATTTTTTCTATTCTCTCTAAGACCTCATCATCATCGTAGTACTTTAATAAGTCGACTAGTTTTGAGGCATCTTTTTGGTAGTCACTACCTATTTTTTCGTTTAGTAATTCAACAAGAGCAGGATTTGACTGACATAGCCAGCGACGATAAGCAATACCATTGGTGACATTGGTAAACTTTTCAGGAGTCAATTTGTAATAACCCTTAAAAATACTGTGTTTGATTATCTCACTATGAAGAGCAGAGACACCATTAACCGTATGCGAAGCAATAACACTCAAATTAGCCATTCTTACTTGGTTATTTCCAATAATGGTTAAATCTTTGAATTCTTCTTCTTCTAGGCCATTACATTTTACTTCATCAATAAATCTTTTATTAATCTGTTTAATAATGATATATATCCTAGGAATTATCTTTTGAATTAAATCCTCTGACCATTTTTCCAGAGCTTCTGCAAGTACAGTATGATTGGTATAAGCTACAGTTTTCTTGACAATATCCCATGATTCATCAAAACTCAAATCATAATCATCCATTAGGATTCTCATCAGTTCAGGGATACACAAAGCTGGATGAGTATCATTGATATGAATTGCTGCATATTTAGGAAGACTGCGAACATCGCCATAATAGCGAATATGGTCTTTGATAATATTTTGAATTGAAGCACTGGCTAAGAAGTATTGTTGTTTAATTCTTAAAGCCTTTCCTTCATAATGATCGTCTGATGGATATAGAATTTTTGTGATCAAATCGGCATCATTATAGTCTCTCATCGCCTGTAAATAATCACCTTGGGAGAAGAGATTCAAATCAAAATTACGAATATTACGACTCCTCCACAAACGTAGAACACTAATAGCATTGCTATTTGCTCCTGAAACCATCATATCATAGGGAACCGCTTCGATTTCCTGATAATTCTTGTGTTCATAAACAGTTTTTCCATCAACAACTTTCTCTTCAACATTACCATTGAATTTAACTGTTAATGTCTTATCTCCACGCATCAACAACCAAACTTCACCACCTGGTAACCAAACATCAGGCAATTCTGTTTGCCAGCCATCAACAATCTTTTGTTTGAATAGCCCATACTCATAACGTAAAGAAAATCCCATAGCTGGATAATCCTGACTGGCTAGAGCATCCAAATAGCAAGCACCTAGACGTCCCAAACCACCATTGCCTAAACCAGCATCGGGTTCCTTTTCATATAAATCTTCAAGAGTACAACCATAATTGGCAATAGCCTTTTCAAATTCTTTTACTAAACCTAAATTATAAATATTATTCTTTAACGATCTACCCATTAAAAATTCAATTGATAAATAATAAACCCTTTTACCTTTTGTTTCTTTAACTTTGCCATTAAATACTTTGCGTTTACGGCGCAAGATATTGTTAACGACAGTTGCTGATGCTTTATATAGCTGGTCCAAACTAGCATCACTTGCCTGAACTCCAAAAAGCATCGTTAAAGACTCTTCTATTGAATCCTTAATTGATAAATTTTTCATATACTCTGTCATAGTTGTTACTCTCCTAATTAAATATTATTTTTTGATTAAATTCTGATACATTTCAATGTACTCTTTAGCTGAATTATTCCATGTAAAATCAATATTCATAATTTTTTTAGCCAAAGCATTGAATTTTTCTTTCTCCTGAAAAAGCCCCACAGCTTCCTTAATCTTTTCTAACATTTTATAAGAATCATAATCCTTAAAAACAAAGCCATTGCCATCGTTAGAATAATCTTTGACTGTATCAAATAAACCTCCAGTCGCCCTGACAACAGGAACTGTTCCATAGCGACTAGCAATCATCTGACTTAATCCACATGGTTCCATCTTTGATGGCATCAAAAATAAATCAGAACCAGCATATATCCTCTTTGATAATTGCGTGTTGAAAGTGATCAGTGTTGATACTCGCCCAGGGTACCAACTAGCAAATTCCCGGAATTTGTCTTCATAATATCTCTCACCAGTACCTAGAAGAACAAATTGGACATTTTCTTGCATAATATCATTAAATTTTTCAATTATTAAATCCATTCCTTTGTGGCTAGCTAATCTACTAATAACACTTATCAGGCAAGCATTATCATTGCTTTCTAATCCCAAAGATTTTTGTAATTCTCTTTTGTTATGAGCCTTTTCACCAAAACTATTGATATCATAGTTGTATTTCAAGGCTTTATCCGTTAAAGGATTGTAAAAATCAGTATCAATACCGTTTATTATACCAACAATTTTTTGATTGTTAATACGAATGATGTGCTCTAATCCACAAGCATAAGCATTTGTTGAGATTTCTTTAGCATATCGAGGACTAACCGTTGTCACCATATCGCTACAAACGATTGCTCCCTTCATGAAATTGATCAATCCATTATACTCTAAAATACTGGTATACATTTCATCAATACCAACAACATTTTCAAGGAAAAACTTATCGTAAATTCCCTGATATTCGATGTTGTGAATCGTAAATACCGATTTGATATCCATAAGATATCCTTGTTTTTTATATAATATATCCAAATACACATTAACCAAAGCAGTATGCCAATCATTTGTATGAATAACATCCGGATAAAATTTCATTATTTCCATTGCTGCAAAAACTGATTTAGAAAAATAGGCAAATCTTTCACCATCATCATAGAATCCATAAAGTTGATCACGATCGAAATAATACTTGTTATCAACAAAATAATATTCAACATTATCCTTTTTTAAGGTAAATATTCCACAGTATACACTTCTCCATGCTAAAACAACAGTTGTTGAAGCGATAAATGTCAATTCACTGGCGTAGGCCTCTTGAATGACTTTATATAAAGGCATTAAAACTTTAACCTTATAGCCTTTGTTGGCGGCCATTATTGCCTGAGGAAGACTCCCAGCTACTTCTGCCAACCCACCCGTTACCGCAAAACCCTTACATTCAGATGTCACATACAAAATCTTTTTTTGGTTCATTATAGAACTCCTCCTTTTTTAACATATATCGGATACTCAGCACTACCTCTTAATTCCTTCTTCGTTTCAATAACTACTTCTTTATCAGTAATTACATATTCGAGATGAATTCCATCATACACTTTTGTATCTTGCATTAAAATAGAATCTTTAATAACGCAACCCTTACCAATTTTGGTACCTCTAAAAATAACTGAATTATAAACTTCACCTTCAATAATACAACCATCAGCAATCAAAGAATTAACTGCCTTGGAGCCATAACAATACCTTGTTGGAGCAGAATCACGGACTTTTGTGTATATTGAACGCCCTAATTGATTAAACACTTCATCCCTTATCTCTTTCTTTAACAGACTCTTATTGACATTATAATAAGACTGAAGACTGGAGATATTGCCAAAAAATCCATTAAAACGATAACCATAGATCTTCAAATTTCCCAAATTCTTACTCAAAATATCACGATTAAAACTGCGGTAATTTGTTGTAATAGCTTCTTGAGTCAAACGCTCAAGTAATTCTTTTTTCATTATCCAGATATCCATTGAAATATTAGCATTACCACTGAAGATCGGCAGGATATCCATCCCCACAACTCTTTCATTTTCATCAAGTTCAAATTTATTTATTGGCATGTAATCATCACTACAAACCTTACACTCATGATAAACACAAGTAATATCCGCCTCTTTTTCATGATGATAACGGAAGATATCCTTGAAATCAATATTACAAACATGGTAGCAATCGGATAAGACAACATATTCAGCAGTCGAGTGCTTAATAAAGCTAATTATTCCTTTAACTGCTTCTAGTCTCGTATTATATACCGAATTACTGACTCCATAAGGTGGTAAAATAACCAATCCACCTTTTTTTCTTGCTAAGTCCCATTCTTTACCACTGCCTACATGATCCATCAATGATTGGTAATTGCTCTTTGTAATCACTCCAATATTAGAAATACCAGCATTTACCATACAAGATAAAGTAAAATCGATCAGACGATATCGCCCTCCAATTGGAGTAGAAGCAATCGTTCGATTTTGAGTTACTTCAAAAACCTCTTTGCTATGAATGTTAGAGAATATTAATCCTAATACTGACATAATCTATTTCCTCACATCTTTCTCAATCATTTCACCGCTTTTAACCTGACACGATTCATCGACTGTTACTGAACTGCCTACAACCGTAATCTTGTTTCCGCTTTCTTTTGAAGCACCAATTCGAGCATTCTTTCTGATAAACACACCATCAGCAATTATACTGTATTCAATAACAGCTCCTTCCTCAACAATAACATTATCGAAGAGAATGCTGTCAATGATTTTAGCATTTTTACCTATCTTAACATTTTCAGAGAGCAAAGAGTTGATAACTTCACCCTCAATATAACAGCCAACTGTGATCAGTGAGTTTTCTATATGACTTCCCTCACAGAGGAATTGTGGGGGATAAGCTTCATTTCTGGAATATATTTTCCATGATTTATCAAAAATATTGAAGTTAGGATCTTCTCCCAAAAGATCCATATTAGCCTCCCAAAGACTATCAATTGTTCCAACATCTTTCCAATATCCTGAAAACGGATAAGCATACATCGCTATATCATCGTTCAACATCTTAGGAATAATGTTTTTACCAAAATCATTCTGCGATGTTGAATCGTTATCATCTTCTTCTAAATACTTATATAAGACTTCAGCGTTAAATATATATATTCCCATTGAAGCTTTATTGCTCTTAGGATTGGCAGGTTTTTCCTGAAATTCTTTAATACGCATATCATCTCCAGTATTCATAATACCAAAGCGACTAGCTTCTTTGAAAGGAACTTCAATAACAGCAATTGTTGCTTCAGAATTTTTTTCCTTATGAAAATCAAGCATTTTGCTGTAATCCATTTTGTAAATATGATCTCCTGATAAAATTATTATGTACTCAGGATTATAACGCTTTAAAAAATTGATGTTCTGAAAAATAGCATTAGCAGTGCCCCGGTACCAATCAGTTTTGTTTTTTCCCTGATATGGGGGAAGGATATGCACCCCACCAAAAGTTCTATCTAAATCCCATGGTTGTCCATTGCCGATATATTCATTGAGAACCAATGGTTGATATTGGGTTAATACCCCAACTGTATCAATATTTGAATTGATGCAATTTGATAGAGGGAAATCAATAATGCGGTATTTTGCTCCATAACTGACAGCTGGTTTAGCTATTTTATTAGTTAAGGCATATAGACGACTTCCTTGCCCACCAGCAAGGAGCATAGCGACACATTCTTTTTTATTCAACATACTTCTCTATTATATCCTTTCTAAAATCACAATTGATAATTTTGGTACCTTTATAACTATTGAATTTTTTTGATTATTAGCGAAGACATTTTCACTGGTAACAATATCATTATATACATTATAACCACCAAACTCCTGCCAATCACTATTAAATATTTCTTTATATCTTCCCTTTCTGACACCTAAGCGATAATGGTCAAGTGTTCTTCCAGAAAAGTTGATAGCAATTATTAATTCCTTTTTGTTACGATTAATCCTTTTATAGGTGTAGCAATTGTTTTCAATGTCATCAGCATTAATCCAATTGAAACCATCCCAGGAATCTTCAATTTCCCAAAGGCAGCTCTTTTTAAGATACAGCTTATTTAATTTACTAACATAGTTTTGCATTTCTTTGTGTCTTGGATATTCTAATAGTAACCAGTCAAGGCCCTTTTTATAATCCCATTCAATGAATTGACCGAATTCACAACCCATGAAAAGTAATTTTTTTCCTGGGTGGGTCATCATATAGCCGAGATAAGCCCTTAAATTAGCAAACTTTTCATCATAATCACCAGGCATTTTATCGAGTAAAGATTTTTTTCCGTGAACCACTTCATCGTGAGATATTGGTAATATAAAATTCTCGCTGAAAGCATAATACATTGAAAAAGTCATTTTGTGATGATCATGTATCCTAAACATCGGATTGGTCTGCATATA
>JAQUYR010000056.1:0-2617 GCA_028691715.1 Bacilli bacterium
GTAGCTGGTGATAAAGCTTTAGCAAAATCGTTGACGTAAAAATCACTTGTTGGATTTGGGTATTCCTTTTTCCCAAAATACCAAAAGAGGAAAATTATTATAATGATTAAAACAAGAATACCTAAACCCTTGTTTTTAGTCATTGAATACCACTTCTGGAATATCTAAAGCACCATCTTCAGCTTTCCAATATATTCTACTCGATTCAAAGTTAAACATCTTCGCGATAAGTACGCGAGGAAAACGTCTGATTGAAGCATTATAATCCTCAACAGTTAAATTATATTGTCTTCTGGCATAGGCTAATTCTGCCTCTGTTGAAGAAATCTCATCCATCAAAGTCATATAAGCTGGAGTTGCTGAAATATACGGATTATCTTCATTGACAACTAAAGCTATTAAATCGGTAAGAGCTAATGACTGTAAATAATCAGCTTCAATCAACCCTTCAATATCATTATTATTTTTAGCTGTTGTATAAGCAGCTCTAGCATCAGTTATAGCATTATATATATCCTCAGCATGATCCTGTAATCCGTTTACTGAAGCGACTAGATCAGTAATCTTTTGATATCTCTCAGCAAGAACAACATCAATCTGTGAGTATGTTGAATTAACACTCTCATCCTTATCAACCAAAGTGTTATACCCCACAATGATTGTCACGATAATAATAATTAAAATGATACTAAGTACTGAAAAAATAATGGCCCCTAAACTTCTTTTATTTAACATATTAATCCTCCCAATTTGAACCTTCTTTAATGTCTACTATAAACCAAATTATCATTTCTACCATCAAAATAATGGTGCTTGTTGCCATTAAGACAAAGGAAACAACGACACTTAAAAATCTTTGATCGCCACCATTTGTAATTATTGCAACTACAAAAAAAACTATTGAAACGAAGGATAAAAAATAAGCCAAGACATGATAGAAAACCGATATTGGTAATACCCCATCTCGATCCTTTTTGTTTTTAATGAACATAAATGTTTTAAACAATTCAAAGACACGGATTGTCTTCTTTGTTTCTCCATCATTCAAGTCCTTATCGAGACGGTATCCAGAGGTCATAACTATTAATTGGCTCAATATTCCAAGAATAAAACAGACAATCATTTCCATAAATTACCCCAATTTCATTAACAATAGTATACTTTAATTTTTTTAAATATTCAATTTAAATTTAATTTTTTTTCAAAAAAAGAGAACCCTATTGGATTCTCCTAGATTTTATTTGCTTAAATTATTGATATATAAATATTCTACCTTATCAATTGTAATCGATGTTCTCTTTTCCGTTCCCAAAGCATATGAATATGACAAGGAAATATCGCTTAGAGGACTTCCATCCTTGATATAACTCTTTTTGAAAGTGTAACGACCATCTTTCATGAACAGGGTAAATCCATTACATTTCAAAGTCGCAGTTGGAAGAGTGCTCGCGCTATCATCATCCTTGTAATAGATGTAGAATTCATAAGCCTCATCTGTTTCCTCAACAACAAAATTATAGTAAGTTGGCATATTCTTTTGTGTCTTAAAAGTTCCCGAAGTCATAGATTTATATATTTTCCCATCATTTGTCTGATAATATATATCAAAACTATACTCAGTATTATGAATCAAGTTGTTCAAAGATACTTGATTATTACTGACTTCATATGTGTTTCCATCAATTTTAATAAAAACCTTATCGATATCTTTATCCATTTCATCAGTCACTTCAATATTGAGCTTTGCTTCATTCTGGGTGATATCTGTTATTTCATATTCAATAACAGGATCTTTAACAACTATTAAAATACAGTTTGCATCACTGCGTTCTTTACCATCCGATGGTGAATTTGTTGTGATAAACTTATCTCCACTTCTGATTACCAATGTAGATGAACCACCACCATCGAGATTATAGGCTTCAACACAGCCATAAGCAGACATTATTGCTCCAAGTTCAAGAGCATCAGCTCCATACATGTCTTTATTTCCTTGTCTACCATCGATAACCATCATGACAATTGTACCATCTGCTTTTTGTCCAATAACTGTCCGTGGTGCTCTGTTAGGAATGGATGAAGATGTTGCTGGGATTAAAGTCCCTCCACAACCAGTTAGATCAGTAGCATCTTTGTATTCTCCAATATACTCATACTGACATCTAATCTTTTTACCAATCGATAATGCCTGATTAATGGCATCATTTTCAGTTACTATAGCAAAATTTCCCTGAGTGATAGTCGTCGATGATGTCGATGAGATTACACCAATTCCGTAGAAATCATTGGCATTGTTTGGTAAAGCTTTGATAGCCTCTTCAACAACATAACCATTTTTTCCCTCTAGATTCAATTCAAATGGTACTATCTCTTTATCGCTGTTATAAATTGCAAAATAAACACTTGTTTCTCCATTACCTGGAGTTTGATTTAACTTATCAATATCAAATTCTTGAATAATATTATCATTCTCATCATATATTGCTAAGATCATTTTATCAGTTCTTTTTATATTTTCATTACCGATTAAAGTATTTGTTGAACCATCGTTTGTAAATCCAATAGTACTACCAGTTGTCGTTCTATAAAATTCACCATTAGAGACCATTGCTCCACT
>JAQUYR010000056.1:2717-7544 GCA_028691715.1 Bacilli bacterium
ACTACTACCAATCTGAAGATTATCTGGAGCAATTATCTTTAAAGTTCTTTGGGGAATAACAGTAACTGTCACACTTCCCAAGGCATTTTTTGCGGTTGCTGTAATTGTTGCTGTCCCTTCACCAATTCCCATAACAATTCCGCTATCATCAACAGTAGCAATTTTGATATCACTAGAAGACCAAGAAATATCATTAATCTCCTCTTCAGGATCTAAAATCGTAAGCTGAAAAGATTCACCAACCTCAAGATCATCGATACCATTGATTTTTAAATCAATACCACTACAACCGATTGCTACTATACTAATAAAGAATAATAATAAAAATAAACTAATTTTTTTTCTGATAACCATTTTCTTTTCCTTCTTCTATATTATTGGTAAGGATTAAAATTAAAATCCTCATTCAGCCTCAATAAAACTTGAACGATTAATTCAATTACTTCTTCTACATCTCTTAAATCAACTAATTCAGCTGAGGAATGCATATTCCTTAAAGGTATACTGATTAAAGTTGTAGGGATACCTAAATCAATTTGATTAATAGCATCAGCATCAGTATATGAACGATAAACAACTGTTTCATTTTGAAGTTTTATTTCCTTATCTTTAGCACACTGACGAACTAATCCTTCTAATTTTTTGTTCATCGTTGTTCCCATCGCTAAAATAGGACCTCCATTTAAATGATTAAAATTACTGTTTTCTGAATTTGGTAAAATTGAAGTATCACTTCCAACATCAACCACAATGGCGGCATTTGGTTTTATAGTCCTGGCAGCAATTGTCGCTCCATTTTTGGTAGTTTCCTCTCCAACAGTTGATGCGAAATATACTCCAATTTTGATATCTCTTTCGCGGACCCTCTTAAACACTTCACTAAGAGCATAAATCCCTATTTTGTTATCCAAGGCACGAGCACAGAGAATATTGTTGTTAATCTCACAATATGTCGCATCGTGAAGAACTAAGTCTCCAATATCAACCAATTTCATCGCTTCATCCTTCGAATAAACCCCGATGTCTAAAACTAAGTCTTTTGCTTCTGGCTTATTATCAAATACTTTCCTGTTTTTAGCAATTGCTCCCAAGATAATTCCTTTTTTGGTCAATATTTGTACCCGCTGACCAACATAAACCCCAGCGGTAATTGAGCCAACTTCCTCGAGTAAGCATCGGCCATCATCAAGTATTCTAGAAATTGTCAATCCAATTTCATCAGCATGCGCTGCTAGCATAACTTTAAATTCCTCATGAGGATTTAAAGCACAAATTACATTCCCAACATTATCGGTAATGATTTCATCGGCATAAATCTTCATATACTCCATAACATGCTTCTGAAGTTCATATTCAGAACCAGAAACCGATGGCGTTTCTAACATTTTATAAAGAAATTTTTTATTCATAAAACACCTCTTTTTTAAAAAACTACTTTCCCATTATATCATTTTCTTCATACTATTTCCATATAAAAAGGAAAAGAATATCTCTTTTCCAATTACATTAAAAGACGATTAAACCTATACCAAAGGAAAAAGCATTTGCTAATATAGTAGCAATGAGTAAGTTTTTTCTTTTGTCCAAAAAAGCTCTGTAAACCAGCCATTCAATTAAAGTCACAATTATTTCGAGAGGAATAATAAAATAGTAAATATTTATTTCCCCAATAAGAATTCTTAAATAATAGATGATAATATTAAGAGTCAGATTGGTTGCAACATTTATTAAAAGAAAAATGAGAACAAAATATTTCCCCCGAAAACCAAGGATAATGAAAAAAGGAATCTCTAGAATTAGGGTAAGTCCTAATGCCAGAAAAATTTCATATCCTGCCACAATCATCCCTCAGTTGATGAATTATTCTTACCATTCTCTAACATCGCTTTTTTCTTTTTTGATTTTCTGACAATTGCTAATATTACCAGGGTGATTATAGCAATCGTTCCCGCTAAAAGAGCAATTATTACTGCTAAAATGGCTATGGCATAGCCGATACTCATGGCATCTAAAATCATTTCCTATCACCTTTTCTTCCTTTCTTAAAGAATATTACTAAACAAATAACCGCTACTAAAACTACAATGCCTCCAATAATTATAAACCATTGGAAGTTAGCTTCAAAAAATGTTGGTGCTACAATATCAAGATATTTCATTTTTTCTCACCTCCTTAGTGAGTAAGATAATGGCACTTATCGTGATTACACTTGTCGTTATTAAAATTATATCATATAATTCTGGTTTTTCCTGTAAATACATACCAATAGCAAATCCCGGGAATAAAATCATAGCAGCTAAACCAAAAGCAGTCGCCCTATATTCTCCCATTTGCTTATACAATAAATATAAAGTGATTGGCATAGCCATATTGAAGAAAAAAATTCCTAATGAACCTAATATTAGATTATCTCTTCCCAAAACTAAAAATAAAACAGATATAATACCACTGACTGTTATTGTCCACCTAATACCGATTAAATCTGCCACTATTCCGCCAAGGGCTTTCCCCAAAGCAATGGCTATTGCAAGATATAGAATCATTTCATTGGTATTAGTCCAACTGAAAACTGTATACTTTCCAATTATTCCCCGAAACATAACTAATAGCAAAATTATTAGAATTACTCCAACGTTTTTAAAATTGGGAGTAAACACTTCTATGTTAGTCTTTTCAATTTCTTTATTATCTCTATTTATTAAATACAAGAGGATACCACAGAGCAAGGTCACGGTAATAAAAATAGTCAAGATAAAATCAATTTGATAGTATAATGTTCCTATTGTCAAGCCTATAACTCCTAAAGAAACAAAAATTCCCAGTAGTGATAATTTATTAGGCAAAGCATCAATTGTGATTTTTCCCCCTGCTGTATGAAACAAAGAGTTACCAAGGCCAAGCAAAACTAAGCTCAAGTATGGTATTTTATATATAAGCGAACCTGTTATTGTTATAATAAGTGATAACAAGACAAGCATTTTTTCTTTATTGTGAGTATCGATAAAAAGACCAATCAATGGTTGAGTCATAAAAGCAAGAAAGTTATAGCCAACAAAAACAACAACTGGTAATATTATATTTCCAGTATATAATCTAGCAAAGACAGTTATAGCGCATAAGCCATCGATAAGCAAATGTAAAATAGTAAGGATCATGACTTCAAAATATTTTTTCTCCATTTTTTTATTCCTTCTATATTATATAACAAATGATACCTCTCTTTTTTTAATTTTAACACATTTAAAAACTTAATACAAGAATAAAAGGCATATTACACTACGTTCTGGTATATGCCTTCTTTTCTATATTATAAAATATGGTATTGTTCTTCGAACATTTCCTTTAGTTTTTGATGACCTAGTTCATTCAGATGAATACCATCAACGCATAAATATTTTTCATAGTCTTTTTCTTGTAAAAATCCCGAACGAAGATTATAAATCTTAGTGTTAGTAATATTAGCTATTTCCATCAATTTCATATTGTATAATTCCTGATGACGATAAATTATACTGACATCCTTTAACCAAATAAGAATGTTATCTTTAGACAATCCCTTTGAGATCCAGTTTAAATATCTTTCGGGACTAATAGGAGGAAGAGAAAAAATAATTGGGACTATATTATAGCTCTTGATAAGATCAATCATTTTTCTTATATTATCAGCAAAATTTTCTAGACAAACCTTAGGGTCGTGCTCAGTTTCCGGGCTATTTGATACTTCCACCCAGTTGAAATCACTATCGTTACCACCCATTTCAATAATTGCATATTGATAATCACTATATTCAGGAAGAATTTTTTCGAGCATTTTTAAAGCCTTGTCTGTTGTCTGCCCAAAACGCGACTTATTATCAACACTAGCATTTAGATCCCTAGTAACAAGATCTACACAAGATTCTTCCAAAACGCTATATCTCTGATTATTAGCATTGCAAACCACTCCTTTTAAAAGTGAGTCACCGATGATTAAAGCATTGTATTTCATAAAATTTCACCACCATTATTACATCATCTTGTTTTCTTAACCATTATATCTGTTTTTATATAAAATGTCAACTATTTATCAGAAAAATAATTATTGAAATCGGTAACAAAATATGTTATAATGAAAACGAGGTGAGCATCATGAATGATTCAATTTCCGAAATAAAAAAATGGTTAGAAGGCCTTTCAAATTTTTCTTTACCTGAATGGGAAAAACTCCCCGATCTCGATCTATATATGGATCAGGTAGTGACATATCTTGAAAAGCAATTAGCGCTTTTAAGCGATGATAGCGAAGAAAAACTTGTTTCAACATCCATGATCAATAACTATGTTAAGGCCAATCTCATCCCGAGCCCAATTCAAAAAAAATACTCTAAGGAACATATCGCTCATATCTTGGCTGTGTGCACGGTCAAACAAGTTCTTCCAATTAATAAAATAGGGCAGATGCTAGAAATCGTCAAATGCCAGGACTTCAATTATGAGAATATTTATACGCAATTTGCTCATTCGCAGGCAAAAGAAATTGGACTAATCTCTAAGGAATCTCTTAAGCGCATTGATTATGTCACCGATAAAAATACTGAACCCGATAAAATAAAGAGTTTAATCTTGCAATACGCCTTTAAACTAGCCCTAGATGCCCAGGTTAAGAAGACAATTGCTTCAAGGCTTTTAAAAGCGATGACAAAACCCGATGAAGAAAACGGAGAAGCTCTAAAAAAAGAAAAGAAAAAAGAAAAATAAGGCTCGTTATGAGCCTTTTTATTTATAGTTTAACTCTTTTTTTCTTTTTCTTGAAAATGAAAAGAAAATAGAAAATGATGAGGAAGAAAA
>JAQUYR010000057.1 GCA_028691715.1 Bacilli bacterium
TTATTTGTGTGGACGGGGAGAATCGAACTCCCCAGCCGCCCTGTGCGGGTGGCACTTTTCTACCGAAATATCAGTCGCAATATTAATGGAACGCAACCAGCTCCACACGGGCGGATCCACTAAAAATTGGAATCAACGAATTTATCATATTACTTACAAAATTAAGCGATATTAATAATTTAATACTGCTTACCGATAAACCGATAAAAAGACCTAGTTCCGCATATTTAATTATGAAGGATAAACATTGGAAGGATTAGAATTTTGATCAAATTCTACCGTAAAATTGTGATTTCCAGACCTAAAAATTATTTTACATTTCCATGGATTAGAAAAATCGAAAGAGAATTCTTCGTGTACACAATCTTGCCAATAAAATTTTATATTAATATCTTCTTGTATTTTATTTTTTAACTCCTCTATGTTTCCTCTACTTAATAACTCTTTCCAATCTTCATGATCCTTAAAACGCATTTGAAATTCATTGACCATGCGATGAACCATTTCAGAAAATTCATTATTTGGTCTTATGAGCTCTCTTGTTCCCATTATTGTTTTTATTAAATTTAGAAGTTCAGTATAATTAGCTTCTAAATAAGTATCCGATTCTATTATTTCTATTTCCTTTAATATTTTTTCCGTTTTATTGGTTTCTGAATTAGTGCAAAATCCCGTTATGTCAGATTTTGAAAGCTTAATAAAGCTAGTTGGGTCATCAGTAAATTTTCTTTTAAAATCAGAACTCAATTGTGTCACCGATCCAATATTAGAATCAGCAATAACAAATATTTTTTTATTAGTTTTTTGAAAAAAACTATAATAACTTTCAAGGAATCTTCCTCCCCAGCAAGGGAAAAAATTTATACCACCATTACCATACTCTGAATAGCCTAATTTCTTTGTTAAAGATGAAAAAAGGTAATAATCATCTATTCCTTCTAAAAGAATTACAGTGTCAGAATAAAAAGCTTCTTTTTTATATGGATTTAATTGTATAATTAATTGTTTAAATTCATCATCATTGAATTGGTCAAAGCAAGATATTTTGCAATCAGCTATTTGTTCTTCTCTCTTAAAAAAGAAATATTTCCACTCGTTGGATGGTTTTAATTTAACCGCAGTTGGAGAGTGTGTAATTATAAAAAATTGTTTTTGCCCAGACTGAGCCATTTCTTCAATAGCATCAGTGATAAAATTAATCATGTGAGGGTGAAGATGAGTCTCTAATTCATCAATAAAAATAACTTTTACTCTGGGATGATATATGAAAGTTAGTAAAATAAACATTTCTTTCATACCATCGCTTTCACTAGAAAGATTTAATTCTTTTAGATCATCTTGAAGTTCTTCGATTTCTTCTTGAATTTCTTTAGCCTGCTCTTCTTGTCCAGCCTCTTTGGCTTCTTCTAGCTTTTCTTCTCTTCTCACTATTCGAGAAACAAGTTTTCTAACATTTTTTTTAAAATTTTCTACTATACTAAAAATTATATTTTGCCCTTGTATTTGTATTTTTGCATCCTTTTTAAAAAATTCCTTAATTTGATGCTCAACTAGAGTTTTAGTAAAGGGGCTCGTATTTAAAAATTGATAAAATGACTCTACGCTCATACTGCCAGATTCTGTTTCATCTGGATCGTTACTATGTAATGCTCTACTTCCGCTAATTGTAGAGGATCGAACAGAAGGTAAATACTTAATAACCAATCCTTTCTCTGTAGATATTAAACTAGCTCGCTCTCCTCTAGCTTTTTCAAATATTTTTTTCAAAATTTGAGTTTTACCAGTTCCGTTTTTACCAATAAAATAATTGACTCTTCCAAAAGTTAAAGTTTGTCCAAAATATAATCCCTCTGGATGAAGTGAATTATCTATAATTAAATTATTTACAAACATATATTATTTTATTAATTTTAATAAATCTTCATCTTTTTCATATGCTCTTAGTCTTCCTGACAGTATTCCGACACGGTAAGAGCTACCGTCACTCATTAGTCTCCAGTTTACACCCTCTAATACCTTATGGACAAGTCTTTTCAGGTCATATGAGCTTTCTCTTTCCCCTCTTGGGTGAGTATCTGTCACAGTAAAGGGTAAGAAGACATCCTTCCCTATTTCTGGTGTTCCAAATTTAAAACCCATATATCCATGCCTTCCTAGTTTAGGTGAAAGGAATTTTTCTAACTCGAAAGCTGTTAGTTTTTCTATTTTAGATAAGGTTTCTTTGTTTTTATCTATCTCTTCATGTTTTTTCATTAATTCACTTAATCTTTCTCGATCTTCTTCTCCTCTAATATATTCTTGTCCCTTCTCTTCGGTCAAACAAAATCTTGCCTTGTCTTTTAAGAAATCTGGATCATATTTTTCTTTTGTTTTAGAGAAGTATAATTTAGTTCCAGTATGTTTAGGAACATACTCTTCCCCATCTGAATAAAAAGCCCGACGAGGCATACATCCTTTCGGGCAATCATACATAAATAAAACGCGAACTTTATTATCTGGTCCCCAATCATAAAGGTCTCTAAAGTTTGGATCCATTAAGCTACCACATTTTAAGCATCTTACTCCCTCAATTGGTTCAGCTGATTCAAGTAATTCGTCTTTAGCTTTGTCTCTATCCATCCACTCCTTAATAGTCTTTTCTTTATTTTTATATCGGTCTCCGATGGCGAAATACATAAATAAATCCTTGGCCATACCCATTAGGCTAATATACATTTGTTCCTCTCCTTCCTTCACCTTTTTATTAGGAGAATTTTTTAGTTCTTCAAAAAACCTCTCTTCGTCTCGACAGTAGCTAACTGTAACTCTATCATATGAGTCCACATATTCTTGTTTTGGCTTTAGATAAGCCATTTGTTAGTTATTATAGTTATTACAACGGCAACAATTATTGGCGTAACAATGTTCCATAAGATTTTTTCCCACAAAGGCTCTTTTATATCAATAATAAATTGCCTTTCTTTTTCAAGAATTTTTAATCTGTCTTTCAGGTCTTGCGATTCATGTCCGGGCTTAAGATAAGTTTTTTGATGGGCTAATTCTTCTTCAATTTCTAGTATTTCTTTTTCTATCTCTTTTAATTTAGACATTTTGTTGTTTTTTAAGTCTTATAATATACCTTAAGCGACATTTATTCTACGATATTGTTGAAGCGTAAGCCTTTATTAGTGTATATGCTCTATTGCGACACTCTTCTTCTGTTAGTATTTTTTTACTAGGATCACCTGAGGCGTGTCTAAAATTATTTGCAGTTTGCATGGTATCATCAACGTATTTTTTGTTTTTGCCAGATATTAATCCTAGTTTTTCCCGACTACCTACCTTATTGCTCAACTCTTCAATTGATTTGTATATGCCGTATAGGGGCCTAACTTGTTCCACCACTTCCTCATTAAAATATTTTAATGCCAAGGCTAACGATTTATCTTTTTGGCATTTTTTAACCAAATCTATCTGATTTTTCAGTTCACGACTATTAAATCTTTCAATAACATAAGACATAGAGAGTTTTTTAGTAACGGTAATCACATCATAACTCTTGATGCTGTCAGAAATATTTATATTAAAATTAGAAGATCCATCAGTCTTTTTTTCCCAAGATTCATTTAAATCAACGGAAAATTTAATATTATTATCTATGCTTAATCCGGATAAAAGTTGATCGACAATTATTTTAGCTTGGTCATTTCTGGTAATATCTTCAAAGTCAATCTCTATGACCCCCTTGTTAGTGCTTATTGAAAAATCATCAATGTTAAATAGCTCTTCATTTTCTTTGAAAAAGCTTGCTGGCTGTATTATGCCTCTAAGACCATAGCGTGTGTTCATGAATTTGTTATAATTTCTTCAATTATTTCTAATATTTGTGGATATCCTTGAATATCATTAAACCTAGCTAGATAAGTATGGTTAGGTCTTAATGTTATTTTAGTCCAAGCCTGATCAATATATTGAAAGTATTCACTATTTTCGTCCATAACTTCATATTTATACTCGTGTTCCTTATCAACTGGTCCTAACGAATTAATTATTCTAATTAAAAGCTCTTGATTTTTCATTCGAACGCAGCCGAGCTGAACACTATTGGGTGATTTTTTTCTTCTAATAATGCCGGGTGCGGTATTAAAAGATTTTCTTTTTGCTGATCTTTTAGCTAGCTTATCAGCTTCTTTGTTGTCGGGATCATCCGAATGACCTTTTACTTTTCTAATGTCAACAATCATGCGAATATTACGTATCTCTCTTACAAGATCTTTCCATGTAGATTTATTTCTAACTGGTGCTCCTTCTCGCTTTCTCCATCCGTTTGAACTCCAAACAAACATTGCATTCTTGTAATTATCAACAACATATTGAGAATCGGTGTATATAATTATATTATCGAAACATCTTTTTTCTTCTAAAAATCTTCTTGCCTTTTGAACAGCTAAGACACAAGCTTCTATCTCCATTCTATTATTAGTCGCACCGTTATATCCTGGAGGACAAAAACTTCTATCTTTCTGATTGCATTTTTCAGGAAATTTAATTTTAAAACCATTTCCTCCTTTTCTTGGGTTCGAGAAAGATGATCCGTCAGTATAGATAATTAATGCGTCATCATTTATTTCCATCTATTTATTCCACCAAATAAAAAACTTACCAATTATATTTATAATAAAACCCAAAGAAGCAGAACTTACTCCAATGCAAACTTTTAAATTATATATTCCTCCGTTGGGAAAATTAACAATAATCAAATATAAGCCTCCCCAAAACAATATCCAAGCTAAAATTATTATTAATTTCCAAAACTTAGAAACAGATGTTTTTTCAATTTCTTTATTTCCAATCAAAATACTAACGAACAATATGACTAGTCCAGAAACAATTTGTTGAAATAAATTTTTATCAAAAAAAGTATCAATCATATTAAATTATTTTTTGATCATAAAGCTTCCAGCCCATCGCTTCCTTGCTAACTAAGTATTTTTTTGACAAATCATCTATGTTTTGATTAGTTTCAAAATCCGCCTTTATAAAATCTAATGGCATGAGTAATTCTGCTGCAAATTGATTTGCTTCTCTTTCTTGGGGGCTCTTGTCGTAAAAATTAATATCGTGTTCTTTTATCAAATGTTTCAACAAAAAATGCCCTAATTCATGGGCAATGGTAAATCTTTTTCGAAAGTAATTACTATTTTGATTGTATCCTATTACTGATTTTTCATTATTTAAAACATGTATTCCATCAATTGATTCTGGAAAGTCCCAAGCTTTTAAATCGATATTAACATCCTTTTTTAAAAAATCAAAAACTGGGCCAAGTAATATGGGCGGTTTTTCAATTCCAGTATCTGCTATCAACTTTCTAGCGGTTTTTCTAGCAATACCTATCCTAGCTTCATTTTTAATATTATTTTCCTTCATCTTTTTGTTTAATGCAATTTATAAAATGTTCTATACTATCTTTATCTTTCTTGGTTAAATCCTTATCAGCTCTTAAAGCATAAATTACATTGTTTTCATCTTCTTTTTTACCTAAGAAAAATTTAATATCTTTTTGTAAAATTTTACAAATTTTTTCTAAATCCTCTATAGATATTTTCCTTTGCCCAGCTTCAATTAAAGATATCGCTGTTGAAGAGTCGAATCCTATAGATTCAGCTAGATCCTTTTGAGACATATTAGCTTCTTGTCTAGCTTCTTTTATTTTAGAACCTATCAAAGTATACGTTATTTCTTGGTTTTTCATATTGTTATATATTTATTATCATTTTGATTTGACATTAATTAATCAATTTGATATAATCATAGTATCTTAAAGTTAATGATTTGTAAAGGGGGGAGTTCTTTTCAATAATTAGCTACAAGAATAGAAAGGTCGGATTAGAAAGTTTAAGTTAATATGTTTCATGGAAGGATATCAAGGAAGTTATAATTATAATAAATATACGGTACTGATAAGTGCTCCTGAGAAGATTGGCGTTTATTATTGTGGCAAGCTGAACTCTAACAATTCCCTATTTCCATTATACATAGGCAGAGCAATGGGAGAAAATGTAACCATTAAAAGCAGGCTGTTAGATCATTTGAATAAAGATTATTGGCCTGATGTAACTCATTTTGGTTATGTTGTTTGCCAAACGCCAAGAGAAGCGGAAGTTTTTGAAGCTTCTGAAATTAATGAGTTTAAGCCTAAGTATAATGTTCAGGGAAAATAAACAGGAGGGTCTTTAATAGACCCTCCCCAACATTTAACATACTTAACATATTAATAAGAAAATGGCAACATTTAAAATCAAAAAAGATTTTGCTGATAATTACTATTGGATATTAAAATCTGATAAAAATCAGAAAATAATTGCCAAGAGTAGCGAATCTTATGAGGCCAAGCAAGGAGCAAAAGATTCTATATCATGGATTAAGACTAATGCAGAAAAGGCGATCATCGTAGATGTGACTAAGTAGATTAAAAAGACATTTACAATGGAAATATTGCAACAAATTAAATTAGGGTGTATTATTAAATTGTAAAAGCACTTCACATTTTATTAATTAATTGGGATATCGATTAAGACTTGAATCCTAAAGACAGTTTTCTATCCTCTTCTGGGTAGTGTCTTTAGTTTATCAGGTCGACAAACAGCACTAACCTTTTGGGAAGTGCTTTTTGTTTAATTATAAAAATAAATTTAAATATGAATAATCAAAAAATAAATATTATCGAAGTTCCAATCAGTGAATTGCGTATGGCAGAATACAACCCTCGAAAACATTCAAAAGAGCAGGCCGATCAGCTCAAGAAATCAATAAAAAAATTTGGCGTGGTTGATCCGATTATTTGCAATAGCGCACCAGAAAGAAAAAATGTAATAATAGGAGGTCATTTTAGGGCTGAAGTAGTACCACCTGTTGGCTATCTTAATGAAAGACATATGGATAGAAAGTGCCAAGCGATAATAGATCCAGAGCGTGCTCCATTTATCAAGAAAATATTTGAGAAAGTGGCTTATGAAAAATGGAGTGGACGTAAAATATATAATTGGTTAAAATTCGATATTAATTTTAGAAGTGCAACAGGTAAAAAAGGAATAACTTTAGGTAATATCTATTTAATACTACAAAATACATTCTATTATGGAGTGTTTGAATATCCTCTTAAGAGTGGAAACTTCTATACAGGAAAACATGAACCGATTATAACAAAAGAGTTGTTTGATATGGTTCAGCAACAAGTCAAAAGTCAGGTTATAAAATCAGAAGGTAAGGAATTCGCCTTTACTAGATTAATGACTTGTGGATTATGCGGATCTGGAATAAGTGCCGATGAAAAGTTTAAAAAGTTGAAAAGTGAAGAAGTTAATCGTCATGTCTACTATTTCTGCAATAAATCAAAAGATAGAAATTGTAAATGCGGATATATTAACGAAGATGATTTATTGAAACAATTTGAGCAATTAATAGATAATATTAATTTAGAT
>JAQUYR010000005.1 GCA_028691715.1 Bacilli bacterium
TCAATGAGTTAAAAGAATCAGGGATAGTAGATCCAAATAAGATAAAGGTTGTCAGAGTTAATCTCCCCAACATAGATCCAAAAAAGAAGTTTTTATTAGGAGTTGTCGAGACAATCGTCTCTATATTGTTGTTTTTTGGATTAAGTGGTTATATAAAATGGGTAAATTACAACAACCTCTATTATTTCCTTCTCCTTGAGATGATTTTTATTGTAGGTGAGATAATTTTAAAAAAAGCAATAGACTTACTTATGCCAAAATTTGCAGTATACTCCTTAGGGGCATTTACAATTATTGCTAGTATTATTTCATTTGTTATTGCTCTATTAGTGGCTCCTAATGTCTCAATAAATTCCACTTTTTCACTTATTATGTTTTTTATTATTTTCTTGATAACCAGGGCTTTTATAAAAACCTTAATCATTAATAGGTTATTTATGAGACCAAGAAAGAACAAGCCAGTATTATGATAACAATAATTTTTGATTTAGATGGAACTGTTTTAGACACATATGGATTAATAAGAGAAACTTTTATTCGTTTGTTTGCAAGATTTTTACCAGAATATACTTATACTGAAGCGGATTTGCAAAGTTTTTTTGGACCACCATTAAGGGATACCTTCAGAAGAATTGGTTGTGATGACTTGGAAACTGAAAAAATGTTTCATGAATATAGGAAATTAAGCGTTGAGCTACAACCAGAATACTTGAATGTCTTCCCTGATACGGAAGAAACCCTGAGCGTTTTAAAAAAGTCAGGATATAAGTTAGCTATTTTTTCTAATAAGATTGAAGAAGCAATAACTTCTGGTTTGAAACAGGTTGGATTATATGAATACTTTGATATGATTGTTGGAATAGATCAGGTAAAAAATCCCAAACCAAACAGCGAAGGAATCGAATTAATAAGAAAAGAGATGCAGGCAGATTTATGTATCTATATTGGAGATACAAAGATAGACATAGAAACAGCTAAGAATGCTAATGTTGATGGAATTGGTGTCAGTTGGGCTCTTACTTCTAGAGAAGAGCTTTTAGCAAGTGGAGCAAAGCATATAGCAGGTAATATGAAAGAACTTTTAAAGATAGTGAGGGAAAATTATGTATGATGTTTTAATAATTGGTGCCGGACCTGCAGGTATGACTGCAGCAATTTACGCCGCTAGAGGGAATTTAAAAGTAGGTATTATTGAGCATGGTGCCCCTGGAGGTGCAATGGTAAATACCTCTACAATAGAAAACTATCCAGGATTTAAAAAAATCGATGGTGCCTCTTTATCAATGGAAATGTTTGAACAGGTGAATGAACTCGGAGTCGAATATTTGGGATATTCAGCACAAATGATTAAAAAAGAGGATAGGGAATTCACTATTAAAGTAGATGGCTTAGATGAAGAATTAGAAGCAAAAGCTGTAATCATTGCTACAGGGACAAAAAATAAGGTCCTTAATATTCCTGGAGAAAAGGAATACACTGGGCACGGAATATCTTGGTGTGCTATCTGTGATGGATCTTTTTACAAAGCAAAGGATGTTGCTGTCATCGGTGGGGGAAATTCTGCTTTAGAAGAAGCTTTATATCTTTCTGATATTGCTAAGAAGGTCTATATAATTCATCGCCGTGAAGGCTTTAGGGGTGCTGAGATTCTTTTAAGCAAGTTAAAAGAGAAGAAGAATGTTGAATTTATTCTAAATACAGTTCCTATTGAATTTCTAGGTAATGATAATCTTCAAGAAATAAAATTAGAAAACAAAGTGGAGAACAGAATTTTTAATATTAAAGTAGAGGGATGTTTTGAATATATTGGACAACAACCATCTAGTACTTTAGTTCATGCTTTAGATATTTCTGATGAAAATGGTTATATTCTAGTTGACAGGAACTATGAAACAAAAATTAAAGGACTTTTTGCCTGTGGCGATATAGTGGCTAAAGAAATCAGACAGATTGCAACAGCTGTAAACGATGGAGCTATTGCTGCCTTAAATGTTATTAAATATTGTAAGGAATAAAATATGTCTTTTGCTAGTGATGTAAAGAAAGAAATCAGTAACATCCAAGGCGATGATTGTTGTTTGAAGGCTGAACTATATTCAATAATAAAATACCGGGCAACTATAAAAATATCATCAGGTGATTTTAAAATAGAAATTGTAACAACTCTAAATTCAATAGCGAGAAGAATAGTCTATTTATATAAAAAGCTATATAATATAAAACTCGAAATAATCCTTGTTGAACAAAAAAAGCTAAATTATAAAGATGTATATGTTCTGACAACAACAGAAAAAGGATTATATGTCCTTAAAGATCTCAATATAATCGATGATAATTATGAAATAAAGCAAGATATTGCTGAGGTTATGTTCACAAAGAAATGTTGTAAAATAAGCGTTTTAAGAGGAGCCTTTATGGTTAGAGGTTCGCTTAACGATCCCAAAAAGAGTAATTATCATTTAGAAATAGTTGCTATGAATCAGAATGACGCTGATTTTTTAATAAAAATTCTTGGCGATGTTGGGATAGTAGGGAAGAGTATTGTTCGCTCTAAAGGTGTTGTTGTTTATCTGAAAAAAGCTGAACAAATTGCAGATTTTTTACGATATATCGGAGCAACAAATAGCTTATTTTATTTTGAAGATGAAAGAATTAGACGTGATTATAGCAATTATGCCAATAGAACAATTAATTGTGATATCGCCAATGAAGAAAAAGCGATAACTACTGCTGCTAGACAGTTAAAAAACATTGCCTACATTGAGAACAACTATGGATTGTTAAATCTATCTGAAAGATTAACAGATGCTGTTTTACTCAGAAACACATATCCTGATGATTCCTTATCACAATTAAGTGAAAAATCTGAGGAATTAATAGGAAGGTATATCTCTAAATCGGGTCTGAGTCATTGTTTTAAGGATATCGAGAGAATGTGTATCCAAATAAAAAAAGATAAGAAATAAATCTTATCTTAGATTCGAAAAGTCAAATAAATCTTTTATATCTACATCAAGTGATTTAGCAATTTTTTCAATGTTTTTTAAGGTGATATTCTTTTCTGCTCTTTCGATGTGACCGATGTATGTACGATGTAATCCTGTTTCGTAACCAAGTACTTCTTGGGAGTAACCTTTACTATTTCTTAGTTGTCGTACTCGTAATCCAAATAGCACATTTATGCTTTTTTCTTGCATTGCTATCACCTTCAATACATATATAATAAGCAAAACAAGAATTTTTATCAACATACTATAAGTAGCATTTAGGAGACATTATGATTGAAAAAATAGGCGTTGACATCTCAAAAAATGAGCGTTTTAGAGATTTTATTTTTGATGCTAAGAAATATGGGAAGATATTATCACCTCAGGAAATTGTTATTTTCAATGGATTTGATCTTGAGAAAAGAAGGATTGAATATTTAGCCAGCCGCTTTTCTGGAAAAGAAGCATTGTATAAAGCATATAACAAAAAATTTTCTTTTGATAAAGTGAGTATCCTTAATGATGAGACTGGTGCCCCATATATTGAAGCAGATTTTTTAAATGAATATATTATTCATATTTCTCTTTCCCATGAAATAGATAATAGTATTGCATTTGTTATTCTTGAGAAAAAATAATTGAAAAGTTGCTTGATAAAAATAACTTTTTTTAGTATAATATGTATAGTTTTAAAAATAAGTATTAAAAGGTGAGATGAAATGAACAAAAAAGTTGTTAAGACTAATTCAACAAGTTATAAAACCATTATTTTTTGGGGTGTTATTGCTATATTAACATTAGCATTTGTAGTTACCATTGTTATAAGATTCATAGGATCAAGAACAATTAACAGTTATGATTCTATTGATCATGTAGTGGGTGATGAGATTTTTGAAAAGAAAGAAGAAACCTATTTAGTATATCTATATAGTTCAGATGATGAATATAGTGAAGCAGTTGATGCTATGGAAGAAATAATTTTTAATTATGTAACTTTCCAAGGAAGAAATGATAGTGATGCTGATGTATATAAGATGTATGCAGCTGATTTATCAAATCCTGAAAATGCTAAATCAGTGGTTTATGAATCAACAACAAATGTTTTGAGTGTTGATGATTTTGATTCACTAAAGGTAAGCGATAAATCCATCCCTGTTTTATTGGTTATAAAAGATGGTTCAGTTATATCATATGATATCACTGACAATGACATAAGTGATTATTTACAAACAATAATTGATGAAAACAAGTAATATAAAGAAGGGGAAGCCCTTCTTTATATTAAAAAATCTTGACATTAAAGGCATTTTGTTATAACATATTAAAGGACTGTGGAGTAGTACTCAAGTGGCTGAAGAGGTGCCCCTGCTAAGGGTATAGATCGGGAAACTGGTGCAAGGGTTCAAATCCCTTCTACTCCGCCATTTTATTTATTGGCCTTTTGGAGAAGCGGTTTAACTCACATGCCTTTCACGCATGCATTCACGGGTTCGAATCCCGTAAAGGTCACCATGTATATAAGTCAATAAGCCTTCTGACTTAAAGACATTAATATGACTATTTTACTAATTTATAGTGAAATAGTCTTTTTTAATACTCAAACACTATTTTTTTATATAGTTAAGAGTAAAGAAAGAATGATGAAGTAGAGCAAAAATAATTAAATAATAGATATTTTCTTTTATCTATGATATAATGTAAAGTGAGGTGAGGATAATGCCAACATGGGGAGAACTATTAAAAGAATTGACTCCAACTAAAGATAAAGATGGAAATGATATACAAGGATTAAATTTTGATGAATTAAGATTAAAATATATTCAATTGTTAAGTCAAAATACTGGTAGAAATGTTATTGCATACTATTCTGGTTGGCTAAAACCTGGAAGAACACAAAACATAGATATAAACGATAGTGATATTACTGGATTTATGAATTCAATATATGAGTTAGACTGTTCTAAAGGTTTGGATATTATTTTACATACTCCTGGTGGTAATCCAACTGCTACAGAAGGAATCGTAAAATATTTACATAATAAATTTGGAAATGATATACGTGTTATTGTTCCTCAAATGGCTATGTCAGCAGGTACTATGTTAGCCTGTGCAGCAAAAGAAATATTCCTTGGATCGCACTCGTGTCTTGGTCCAATTGATCCACAGTATGGAGGTATTCCAGCATATAATATTATACAAGAATTTAAAGAAGCAAAAGTTGATTTAGAAAATAATCCAAAATCGAAGGAATTTTGGAGAATACAATTTGAAAAATATCCTGCAGCATTTTTTTACTCTGTTTGCGATAGTATAAATTTATCAAGCCTTCTTGTTGGAGAATGGTTAAAAAAATATATGTTTATTGATTCTCCATCCGAAGATATTAGTAAAAAAGTTAAAAAAATTTTAAAAAATTTGAATAGTAATAATAGATCACATTCACGTCATTTTACTTTTGATTTTTGTCAAGAAATTGGTTTAAATGTTAAAAAAATTGAGGATGATCAGACATTACAAAATTTAATTTTAAGTGTTCATCATGCTTTTATTATAACATTGGATAATACTAATGTTACAAAGATAATTGAGAATCAAAATGGATTGAGATATATAAGTAGCCAAAGTAAGTGAGGGAAAGATGGAAAATAAATTAATAATAAATAAAATCGATGAGCTATATCAAAAATTATTTTCTCAAGAAGAAATACAAAATTTTAAATATAACAATGAATGGATTACAATTGAAAATTTTGGTAAAGAAGCAGATTATTCTACATCAACTGATAAAACTGATTTTTCTTTAGAAATGATTAATGGTAATAAGTAGTAAATAAAATAGATTATTAAAGACTAAGACACTTGTATTATTAACTTATATCTACAATATTTATTGATTTTATATTTATAAATATAAACATTAAGATTGCACCACCTAAGGCAGAAGTGCTAAAAGGTGGTTTTTTTATTCAATATAGACAAAGCACCAACGCAAATTCCTTTTTCTAGTTAAAATAGACTTTTTACTATCTCGAGGAACGTTGAAACTGTGGTCTGTCTAGAGAGAAGATAGGCATTTTAATTAAAAAGTAAAAAAATAAAGGAAAATATTCATTTTAAATGATTAGAGAGCATTCTACATTGAAAGTGGCTATTTTTTTATTAAAAGTAACATTGATAAATTGCATTTTTGAGATATAGTTGAAATTGTGTTTTACATGTGTAATGTAGAAACATATCGAGATAAAAGAACTATTTCCAAATTGTGATGCTTTGTTAGTTCTTAAAAAAAGAGTGGAAAACTATCTATTGAAATTGAAGATAGCGTTAGAATATTTCTGAGACAAATAATGGAAATGTTTAAACAAACGAGTGAAAAATTGATATAATGTGTTTTAAGATTTATTCTACTTTAATGAGAATTTTTCTCGCGATATAAGTTATTTACTAAGTTCAGTTAAATAGATATAATTTTAGTAAGGAGAGTGAAAGTATGGAACAATTTGGAGAAAAACTTAAAGAATTAAGAACTAAAAATGGTGAAAGTCAAAAAAAATTAGCTGAAATACTTAATGTTTCATTTCAATCAATTTCAAAATGGGAACAAAGTATTCATTATCCTGATGTCTTTTTAATAGAAAAAATAGCAATGCATTATAATGTTAATATAAATTATTTATTCGATAATGAAATCATAAAGGAAATAAAATCAGAGAATAAAATAGAACATTTTAAACTTGTCACTACTATAAATCACAGTGATTCAATCGTTACTTGGACTGATTATGAATATGAAGGCACAATTGCACCGATTGCTAATCTTGATTCGAGACGTCATTGTGCTGGGAATCGTTTTATTAAAACACATCCTGGTCCCAAAGGATACTTAATCATTGCCGTAAATGAAAAGAATGAAATATGTTTTATGGCAGAACACCGAGACCATCCCTATTTTCCTATTTGTGGTCCAATAGGTGAGTTTTATTCTCGATTAGATGGTATTGGAAAGGCTAATCCTTGTTTTATTATTGAAGAATCTTATGAAAGTAGAGGACAGAATGCGAAAGATTTTGAATTTGTTATTCCTAAAAATGGTATTTTAATTAATATTCCTTATCAATCAATAGAAACAAAAAATTTATTAATGTTTATTGTTTCAAATAGACTAAGAAAGAAAATACAAAATTATTTTCCTAATGTGAAAATAAGTGGGAGAACATTATTTAATGGTCTTATAATTACAAATGAGTTAAACAATGTAAAAGTTTATTTAGAAGATAATCAGATAGTTTTCGAAAAAGAATTTAGTTGTGAAGAAATAAGAGAAGATTTATCAGATAATAACACTAGAGATTATATAGAAGATTTGGAATACCAAATTAATGATTTAGAATCAAGGCTTGAAATTTTAGAGGAGCAATTAACACGATTTGATGAATTAGAGCAACAAATTGACAATTTAGATTCACGATTGTGCGACATGGAATAATTAAGTTGGCTTGCTAGAAATAGTAAGCTTTTTTCATTTGTAAGTAATTTGTAGAGCTTATATTAGTTTTTTAAGAAAGATTTGATAGAATATCAGTAATAATAATTAAAAGGAATGTTAGAGATATTTGTTACTACTAATGGAAATGATTAGACAAATAATTGGTAATTTGATATAATTAAATTAATCTCAATGAAAGGATGGAGCTAACCTTGTTAATAATACTAATCATAGTATACGTTACAATATTTCTCATTATTCTACTCATTTCATTTTGGTATTTTATCAATGAAAAAATGTATCAAAGGCATGTTGATAAAAAAACTAATCTTTTTTTACATGCTGAAAAAGAAGAGATTAAATTAATTGGTGAAACAAAAACGGCGACAACAAAACATATTTCTTTTCTGACAAAGCAACTAAAGAAAAACAAGAATTTACAGGCATTTGATAAGATGATATCTCTTGTTCATGAGGAAAACGCTGAAGAAGCATTTTTATATGTTTATTCAATTACTGAAGTGTTTGTTAACATTGTAAAGGAGTTTTATCATAAAGCTACTATTTATCAGGCATATTTTGCTTATTTAATTACTAAATATCCTATTAATTTAAAGATTGAACAAGGAAAGATTAGGGAATTTCTCCTTGAAATTTGTACATCTAAATCCATATATTGTCGTGAGAACGCTTTGTATGGTTTAGCAATGATTGGTGATGCTAAGATATGCTTTGAAGCTCTAAACGCTCTAGCTATTAGTGGAAGAATGACTCAAGTAAAATTGTTAACTGAATGCTTGATTGATTTTAAAGGAAATAATAGTGAATTATTAAATTATTTATTAAATAATTTTAATAACTATCCTCGGCAAATAAAGATTTCTATTATTGATTATGCTCGTTTCGTAAGCTGTGATAGTGTTGAAGAAATATATGAGATACTAAAAAAGGAAACCGATGAAGAAGTTTTATATTCGTGTTTAAGATATTTTGGAAAACATAAATATAATGATGCTTTAGAATATATAATCAACTTTGGTAATAAAGCTTTACAGGATGAATGTTGGGGATTTGTTGCTGTGATATCCTCTGTTTTAAAGTTATACAAATATTCTGTATCAACAAATTTTCTATATAAGGCAGTGATTTGCCCTGATTGGTCTTCTCGTGAGAATGCTGCCAAAACGCTTATCCATTTTTTTGGTAAAAGAACATTACAGATTTTATCAAAATATCAAGATAAATATGCTAATGAAATGATTCAATATCAACTAAATACAAAAGATCTTGTGAAAGAATAGATGGTGATAATAATGATGGAGATTCTAAAATCTATTTTACAAATCATCAGTTATATGTTTATTGGTTATTCAATGATATATACGACGATAATGGTAATTTTCGTAATCATGGGGTGGTTTTTGTTATATAAACAAAAGCAACAAAGGAGATTTGAGAATCGTTTGATAAATAAATTTTATTTACCAATTTCGATTATCGTTCCCGCATACAATGAAGAGTACACAATTATTGGTTCAATAAAATCATTGTTAAAACTGGATTATAATTTATATGAAATTGTGGTTATTGATGATGGTTCAAAGGATGAGACGAGTAAAAAAGTTATTGAAGAATTTCATATGCATAAAATAAACCGACCAATCCATAAGATGATTAAATGTCAACTAGAGGAATTTTTGTATGAATCCCATAGCGAGAAGGTTCCAATTACTCTTGTCAGGAAGAAAAATGGTGGAGTTAAAGCCGATGCTATAAATATGGGAATAAATGTTTGTAAATATCCCTATTTTATATGTATGGATGCTGATTCGGTCCTTCAAAATAATTCATTAAAGGAAATCGCAACACCTGTTATGAAAGATGATTCAATAGTTGCTGTTGGTGGAGCTATAAGAATCCTTAATGATGTAAAAATAAAGGATGGCAAGGTCATTAAGTATCGTATACCGCGAAATTGGCTTTCTGCTTTACAAGTAGTTGAATATGACCGAACATTTGCTTCAGCAAAATTCTTTTTTAACAAAATACGGGGAAATGCTATCATTTCTGGAGCTTTTGGTCTCTTTAAAAAGGATATTGTCATCAAGGTAGGGGGATATGATTCCAAAGCTATTGGTGAAGATATGGATTTGGTTATGAGTATCAGTGGATATTGCATGGAGAATCACATCCCATATAATATTGATTACGTTCCTTCAGCAATCTGTTGGACTCAGGCTCCTGAGAGTTTAAGAGATATTAAGAGCCAAAGAACCAGATGGCATATTGGAATGAGACAAAACATTCGTAAATGTAAAAGAATGATAGGTAACCCTAAATATGGTAGTTTAGGAACGATTACAATTCCTATATTTTTGCTATTTGAACTATTTTCTCCAACAATTGAGGTTGTTGGAATGCTGAGTCTAATTATAGCAATTGCTTTAGGAAAGGTATCATTAATGCATACTTTAATGATAACAGCAATATATTCTCTATTCGGTATTTTTTCATCGATTGTAGCTTTTTCAGCTGGAGTACAATCGTTTGATATCAAACTATCCTTTAAAGATATTCTCAAGGTAATCGGTGTCTGTCTTTTTGAGTTATTATTCATGCATCCTTATCTATTGTATGTTCGCCTTGTTGCTTCCTATAAACCATCGAGAAAGAAAATTGTTTGGAAGTCTCTGGAAAGAAAAAAGATTGATAGTTAATAATTTATTGCAAAAAAAACTTACCTTTATTGGTAAGTTTCTTTAAATTATAATGAATAAATATCATATTTCTTTCTAATTTTTATTTGTTGTTGTATAATAAAGATAACAAAAGAAAGGGTTAGTTTTATGAAAGAAACGATTATCGGATTACTTATCCCATTTTTAGGGACAACACTTGGTGCTGGAATGGTATTTTTAATTAGAAAAGAAATAAAGCCGGCAATTCAAAAACTATTATTGGGATTCGCTTCTGGAGTAATGATTTCGGCATCTGTTTGGTCTTTACTCATCCCTTCAATTAATATGTCAGAGACTCAAGGAGTGATTGCTTGGCTCCCACCAACAATCGGATTTCTGTTGGGAATGGGATTTTTATTGTTACTCGATACAATAATTCCCCATTTGCATTCTAGAACATCTAAACCTGAAGGGGTAAAGACAAAATTAAATCGGACTACTATGTTAATCTTTGCGGTTACACTACATAATATTCCTGAGGGAATTTCTGTTGGGGTGGTTTTTGCTGGAGCTTTAGCGGGAAATACTGGGATAACAATGGCTGGAGCTTTAGCTTTAGCTATCGGTATTGCTATTCAAAATTTTCCTGAAGGAGCAATTATTTCCATGCCATTAAAAGCTGAAGGAAATACTAAAAGAAAATCCTTTGCATATGGAGTTTTATCGGGAATTGTTGAACCAGTTGCCGCCTTTATCACTATTTTGCTGACTAATATTATGGTACCAATTTTACCATATCTACTAGCTTTTGCTGCTGGAGCTATGATTTATGTAGTTGTTGAAGAATTGATACCTGAATCTCAAAAAGGGGAGCATTCTAACATTGCCACTATTGGTATTGCTGTTGGTTTTGCTATTATGATGATTCTTGATGTAGCCTTAGGGTAAACAGAAACTCAATAAGATATTATTGAGTCAGAGCGTTGACAAAGTCAACGCTCACATTTTTTTGTTTACTAGTTTTTACTAAGTGGGGATTTATTTCATATATAGGCCATTTGTGGGGGTATATTACTATAATATACTCCTTTTTATACCTTGTGTGGTGAAAATAAAAAACTACCTTTTTTAAAAATACAAAAAGGTAGTTTGTCATCAGTCTGACTCAATAAGATATTATTGAGTTTTTTTATTGTCTGGGAGATTAAAATATGTTAGAATATTAATAATTGGAAGGTAAAAAAATGAGAGAACTTGAATTTGTATTGTTAACAGAAAAGGATATTATTCCGATGACAAAAATAATGAAGGAGGCTTTTGATGCCGATTCATTGATGCACTTAGGAAAAATTGGAGGACCTCCAGGATATGATAATGGTGAGTTTCTGAGGAAATATGGATTACATGAGAAATCAACAGCTTATAAAATATTGCTAGAAAAGGAAGCAATTGGGGTAGTTATTTTATGGATTAACGAAAAGACTAACATCAACTTCCTTGGCTGTATCTTTATAGATCCTAAAGTTCAAGACCAGGGACTTGGCCTAGATATATGGAAGATGATTGAAAAAATGTATCCCGATACTATCAAATGGTGTACTGAAACACCAACATTTTCTCGTAGAAATCATAACTTTTATGTCAACAAGTGTGGCTTCCATATTGTTAAAATTGATAATCCCCATAGTATTGAAGAGGGATCATTTAATTTAGAAAAGGTTATGAAGAAGGGATAGAATGATGAAGGTTGCTGCCATACAGTTAAATAATTACCTTGGAGAAATGGTCCAGAGTTTTATTGCTGCTGAAAATTTAATTATTAAAGCAGTTGAAGAAAAAGCAGAAATGGTTTTCTTGCCTGAATTATCAACCTGTGGGTATATTCCTAATGATGATATTTGGAGCTTTGGTGAAAAATCAAATGGAATAACAAATAAATGGTTATCGGAGATGTCAAAAAAATATTCAATCTATATTGGTGCTGGCTTTTTAGAATGTGATGGTCATGACTTTTATAACTCATATGCTATTTCTAGTCCTGAAGGAAAGATTTTAGGAGTCATTCGGAAAGTAGAACCTGAAGCGTCATGCTTTAAAGGTAGTGATGTTGGAAGCATCATCAATACGCCAGTAGGAAAAATTGCTGTGGGTATTTGTGCTGATAGCCATAAAAAATGGTTTTTCCAAAGAATGAAAAAGGAGAGACCAGACTTATTAATTCTTCCTCATGCCTGGGCTACACCAAGCACTAAAACTGGGATAGTCAAGGATAAAGATATTGAAGATAGTAAAAAGATTGTTCATGATTTCGGAGCAATTTATGCTAGACAATTAAATATACCAGTTATCTTCATAAATTCTTGGGGAATTATGCCAAAGATGATGGGAATCTTGGGGAAAACTATGTTTACCAATAGGTATTTAATCCAGGGAGCTTCAGCAATTTTTGATTCTCATAATCTAGCAGTATATTGTAAAGATGAAGAAAATTATTTAGTTGCAGATATCAGCTTTCAAGACAAGAAAGATGAAGATAACATTAAACAGAGGTTTTACTGGGGATGGATTCATCCTGGCTCTTGGTTTATCAGAAAGATTATTATTCCCCTTGATATTGCAAAGGGAAAGAAGCATTATCTTAAGAGTAAAGTGAGAAAAGAAAAGGCCGATGCTGTTTTTGATTTATAATATAACATTAAGGATGGAAAGAAAATGAAAATAATAGATATTAAGACATGGAAGGGCAGAAAACATTATGAGTGGTTTAAGGAATACAAAGTTCCATATTATAATGTAACAATGCGCTTAGATATTACTAAATTTTATAACTATATTAAGAAAGAAGGATATTCCTTTTTTATTCCTTTGATGTATATTGTGAATATAGCTCTTAATGAAATAGAAGAATTTCGTTTGCGCATAAGGGGTGAAGAAGTTATTCTTTATGATGAGTTATCGCCAGCTTATACGATAATGACTGATGATGGAATTTTTGATAACTGTGAGAATGAGTTTGTTAAGGATTTTAAAGAATACTATCACTTAGCAAAAGAAGCAATTATTAGGGGAAAAAAGGGAATTGATGATGAAAAAAAATATAATGATCCCAATCGCTTGGATCAACTATATTTTACCTGCCTTCCCTGGATTGATTTTTTAAGTGTTACTCATCCGATGACTGATGATAACAACTCATGTATTCCCCGAATTATTTGGGGTAAATACACGAAGAAGGATGAAAATGTTGAAATAACTATGGGAATTCAAGTGAATCATGCCCTTGTTGATGGTAAGCCATTATGTGATGGTTTTAACAAAATTCAGGAATTTTTAAACGAACCAGAAAGATATTTGAAATAGGCCTAATAGGCTTATTTTTTTTTATAAAAAAGTATAAAAAAATATTGACAAACAGGGATAATATATTTATAATATATATGTTTTGTTTACATTTACTAAACTTAAAGTTTAATATTTTATGACTTACTAAACGATGAGTTTAATATTAAAGGGAGAAAAAAATGGACATTGGGGTAAAAATAAAAAGATTAAGAGTCTTGTGTCAACTCACACAAGAAGAATTGGCAAATCGTTGTGAACTCACCAAAGGGTATATTTCCCAGATTGAGAATGATTTAACAAGTCCTTCCATTAGTACTCTAACTGACATTTTAATAGCTCTAGGAACAAATTTGAAAGAGTTTTTTAATGATGGTGAAGATGATGAAAAAATCGTCTTTACAAAAGAAGATTATATTGTGAAGGAAGAAAAAAACCATACGATGACCTGGTTAGTTCCTAACAGTCAGAAAAACGAGATGGAACCAATCCTGTTTACTTTAGAGGCAAATAGTGAAACAACAATAGATATGCCCCATGAAGGTCAGGAATTTGGTTACATTCTTGAAGGGGAAATCGTCATCGTTCTTGGTGGAAAAAATATCTCGTGTAAAAAGGGTGAAACATTCTATTTTACAACTGATAAAAATCACTACTTAAAGAATACTACGAGGAAAATTGCAAAGATTATTTGGGTTACTAGCCCACCAAACTTTTAGAATGGATTATAAGATATGAGAAAAAAGAATGTGATCATCGAATTAATTGGTGTCTCAAAGGAATTTGATGGAAATACTGTTGTTGATGATTTTAATTTATATGTGAAAAAAGGGGAATTCATAACCTTTTTGGGCCCATCTGGCTGTGGTAAAACCACCACTCTTAGGATGATTGCTGGCTTTGAAATGCCGACGACTGGGCAAATTTTGTTAAATGGTCAGGATATTACATCGCTTCCTCCATTTAAAAGACCAGTTAATACTGTCTTCCAGCGTTATGCTTTGTTCCCTCATTATGATGTGTATGACAATGTAGCTTTTGGTTTAAAGATGAAAAAAATCAAAGGGGAAGTTATAAATAAAAATGGTGAGACTGTTGAAGTCAAAAGAAAACTAACAGTTGAAGAGATAGATGAGAAGGTTACTAAGGCCTTAAAAATCGTTGATCTTGAGGAGTTTGAATCTCGTGATATTTCCACTCTGTCTGGAGGGCAACAACAAAGAGTTGCTATTGCCCGAGCAATAGTCAATGAACCAGAAATATTGTTGCTTGATGAACCACTAGGAGCTCTTGATTTAAAAATGAGAAAAGAGATGCAACTTGAATTAAAGGAAATGCATAAGAAATTGGGAATCACCTTCATTTATGTAACTCATGACCAAGAAGAGGCTTTAACAATGTCAGATACAATTGTGGTCATGAAGGATGGTATGATTCAACAAATCGGAACACCAATGGATATTTATAATGAACCAAAAAATGCCTTTGTTGCCGATTTTATTGGTGAAAGCAATTTATATAATGGAACAATTACGGGAGAAAAACATGTAATGTTCTTAAATCATATCTTTGAGATGGTTGATGATTTTGCTAAGAATGAAAAAGTGGACATCATTATCAGACCAGAAGACATCTTTTTGATGGATAAGGACAAAGGGATGGTCAATGGAAAATTGGTCAGCAAGATATTCAAAGGTGTTTATTTTGAGTATGTTATGATGATTGGTAAAAACGAAGTTGTCATTCACGACACTAAAGAATACGATATCAATCAAGTATTAAGTATCTATATAAAACCTTTTGATATTCATATCATGAAAAAAGAGTTCATAAACAATGTTTTTGAGGGATACATCACTAAAAATAATAAGGTTGTTTTTGCTGAAGGAGAGTTTGATTGTGATGTTACACAATTGATTCCCAATACAATTCTTGATGATGATGGTTATCTAGTCGATAATAAAGGTGTACGTTATGATTTAACTGATGCCGATGTTAAGGTTGAAATAGGATTAAAGGATATTGATATCAGTGATAATGAAGAAGACGGTGTAGTTATTGGACAGATAGTTTCCATAATATACAAGGGCGATCATTATCAGGTAATCGTCAGAACTGAAGATTATGATGATTTTGTCATTGATACTGAATATACTTGGAATGAAGATGATACAGTCAGTGTCGCTATTCTTCCTGAAAATATAAAGATGACACTAAAGGCTGAGGCTAAAAACTATGTCAAGGATTAGATTTTCTCGTAAGCAATTATCTCTTCCATATGCTCTGTTTTTGTTGTTCTTTGTCGTTTTTCCCCTATTCTTGATAATCTACTATGCTTTTACAGGAAATGATGGGAATTTCACATTAAACAATTTTATTAATTTCTTTAGTGATAATACCAAGCTCAATGTGCTTTTAATCAGCGTTGTAATCGGCTTTGGTAATACTGTCATTTGCTTATTGCTGGGATACCCAGTAGCGATGATTTTGAGTAACAAAACCTATAATAAGAGCAAAGTAATTGTAATGCTCTTTGTCATGCCGATGTGGATAAACTTTGTTTTAAGAATTGCCGCAACAAGAGATTTGCTTTATTGGATTGGAATCAATGGCGGTGAATATCCATATCTAGCAACCATGATTGGTATGGTTTACAATTATCTGCCATTTACAATTCTTCCTCTTTATACGACGATGTTAAAGATGGATAAGAGTTTAATCGAGGCTTCATATGATTTAGGAGCCAATAAAAATCAAACATTTGTTAAGACAATAATTCCTATGACAATGCCAGGAGTTATCAGTGCTGCCACGATGGTTTTCATGCCCACTATGTCCTCTTTTGTCATCAGTGATGTCATGGGAGAGAATAAGATTCAATTAATAGGTAATTCAATTCAACTCAATTTTGAACAGGGTCAATGGCATAGCGGTAGTCTAATCGCTTTAATTATGTTAATCATTATTGGTATATCTATGTTAGCAACAAAAAATGTTCAAAAACAAGAAAATGTTCGTGGTAGTTTATGGTAAAAAAATTTTTTGCTAAGGCTTATATCATCATAATGCTACTTTTTATGTATGCTCCATTGTTGGTGTTGGCGATATTTAGTTTTACTAATACTCAAAACATCGGTACATGGAATGGGTTTTCTTTTGAATTATATGGATTAATGTTCAAAAATAAGGACATAATGAATGCCCTTTATAACACAATTACCGTAGCTATAGCCTCAAGTATTGTTGCTACTATTCTAGGAACACTAGGAGCTATCGGTATCTTTTATAGCAGTAAAAAAGTAAAGAAATCAATGGAGGCTGTATCACAAATTCCCGTGTTGAATGCGGAAATAGTAACAGCTCTATCGCTGACAATTCTTTTCGTTTTTGTTGGTATTGAGTTTAATTTTATAACTTTATTGATTGGACATGTCGTTTTAACGGTTCCCTTTGTTGTTTTAAGTGTGACACCCAAGTTAAAACAGATGGATCCTAGTATTTATGAGGCAGCGCTAGATTTAGGAGCAACTCCTAATAAAGCGTTATGGAAAGTTATTATGCCTGAGATTATGCCAGGAGTATTTTCTGGTTTCGTTCTAGCAATCACCCTGTCTTTAGACGATTATATTATTACGGCATTTACTCGTAATAATTCTTTTCAAACACTGAGCACTTATGTTTATGGAGCTACTGCAAGAAAGGGTGCATTACCACCAGCTTTAAGGGCCTTGTCAACAATAATCTTCATTGTCATATTGATTGGCTTGATTGTTGTCAATGCGAAAACTAAAAATAATAATGGAATAAAAAAGGAGAGACATTAATGAAAAAAACAATTTTTTCTTTACTAGTTATGATTATGGCAGTATTTATTATCACTCAAATCAGTGTAAAGGCTGAAGAAGAAGTAACATATTTAAGAGTGTATAATTGGTATGAATATATTGAGGATGGTAAAGACGAAGATGGTAATAAAATTACTACTTCAGTAATGGAAGAATGGGAAGCAGATTATAAAGCGAGAACTGGTAAAACAGTTAAGGTTGTATATGATATGTTTGAGACCAATGAGATCATGTTGAACACTCTAAAGACTGGTAAAACCAGTTATGATTTGGTTTGCCCTTCTGATTATATCATTCAAAAGATGATTAGGGAGGATATGCTTGAGGAAATAGATCTAACAAAGATTCCTAACTATGTAGCTTATGCTTCACCATATTTAAAGCAATTGTTTGCTGATAATGGGTGGACAAATTATGCTATCGGTTATATGTGGGGAACTATGGGTTTCATCTATAATCCTGATAAGGTTTCTGAGAGTGATATCAGCAGTTGGACAATTCTTTGGAATGAAGCATATAAGAATCGTTCTACAGCTAAAAATAGTGTTCGTGATACTTATATAATCGGTGTATTCTATGTTTATCAGGATGAACTAAATCAATTAGCCAGTGATTACAAAAATGAAGTAATTGATGAAGAAACATATAATAAGCAAATCGGTGTTATCATGAATAGGACTGATGATGAAACACTGGCTAAGGTTGAAGAAGCTTTGAATTTAATGAAAGCCAATATCTATGGATTTGAAGTGGATAGTGGTAAAAAAGATATCGTGACTGGTAAGATTGATATCAACTTTGCTTGGAGTGGCGATGCTGTTTATGCCATGGATACAGCAGAAGAAGAAAATGATATGGAATTAAATTATATCGTTCCCGATGAAGGCAGTAATGTCTGGTTTGATGGTTGGGTAATGCCCAAAGGTGCTAATGTTGATCTAGCATCTGACTTTATCAACTATTTATCTCTACCAGAAGTAGCAGTTAAAAATATGAATAAAATTGGATATACTTCAGCAATCGCTGGTGATGCAATATTTGATCAGATTATCGACTGGTATGGTGAAGAAGATGGTATAGAAGTCGATTTGAGCTATTTCTTCAATGGTACATTATCAGATGACAGGCTGACTGATGGAAAGGCTATTGTTACAATAAACGAAAGAGGGCGCCAATTTGATGCTCAATATCCTGATGAAGAAATAATAGCAAGATGTGGTGTTATGGAAGATTTTGGAGACCGCAATGAAGCAGTTTTAGAAATGTGGCAAAGAGTAAAGGGTAATGAAGTATCAATCTGGGTTATTCTGGGAATTGTTTTGTTCATTTCTGGTGGAGTTGTAGCATATATATTGAATAATAAATCTAAGAAAGTCAGAAACAATAGGTTGAAGAAAAGAGTTTAATAACTCTTTTCTTTTTTTATGGAAAATAATTTAAAAAACATTTTGAAAAACTAAAAAATTATAGTATAATAATCATAGTGCGAATACGTTTTCTTTTATAAGGAGGTATATTTAATGAAAGAGTATAAAACTAGCAAAATTAGAAATGTCACATTGATGGGACATTTGGGTAGTGGCAAAACGAGTTTGGGTGAATCCTTATTATTTGCTACAAAGGCAATTGAAAAGAAGGGCGAAGTAGAGAAAAAAACTACTGTCGGCGACTATTCAGTTGAAGAGCAACTACGCCAAACCACATTGACATCTTCATTACTTCCATGTGAATGGAAAGATTACAAGATCAACTTCATTGACACTCCAGGATCTGAAGAATTTATAGGTGATATTGAAAATGTATTATCTAGTACTGATGGTGCTGTTATTTTAATCGATGCTACAAAAGGTGTTGAAGTTGGTACTGAAAGAGTTTGGGATGAACTTCATAAACGCAATATCCCAACAATAATTTTTATCAATAAAATGGACAAAGAAAATATCAAGTTTGATGAAGTAGTCGCTTCTATTAATAAAAAATTAAGCAAAAATGCAACCGCTTTCACATGGCCAATTGGTGGCACTAATGACTTCCGCGGCTTTGTTAACCTGTTAGATAAATCAGCGGTATTATTTGATGGCAACTCATGTAAAGAGGGTCCAATACCAACAGAACTTAGTAAAAAGGTTGAAGAGGTTAACGGCGAACTTATTGAAAAGGTTGCTGAGACATCAGAAGAATTGATGGAAAAATATTTCAGTGGTGAAGAACTGACAGCAGAAGAGATAAGAGAAGGATTAAAACTAGGAGTTTCTGATTCTGAACTATTCCCCGTTTTGGTCGGCTCCGGAACAAAGAATGTCGGTGTAGAAACATTGCTTGACATGATTATAAATTTCTTACCAGCACCAGATGAAAGACCTCTTAAAGAGGGATTTGATGCCAATAAAAAAGAAGTTACTAGAGAAATGAATGATTCTGCTCCTTTAGCAGCATACGTTTTTAAGACAACAATCGATCCATTTGTTGGTACTATTAGTTTCTTCAAGGTATATTCAGGATCATTGAAATCGGGTCAGGAAGTATATATTCCATCGACGGGAACTACTGTTAAAATTGCTCAGATTTTTACTGTTATGGGAAAAAATCAGATTTCTGTTGATGTTGTCAATGCTGGTGATATCGCCTGTGTTGCCAAAGTATCGGAATTTTATAATGGTCTGACATTCTGTGATAAAAAGGATCCAATCACTTATCCAAAAAATGAACATCCTACTCCAATAATCTATGTTGCTATTCAACCAAAGAATAAAAATGATGAGGATAAATTATCGGGATCACTTCAAAAATTACGCTTAGAGGATGAGACTTTTGAGATACTTAGAAATCCAGAAACTGCTCAACAACTAATCGGTGGTCAAGGAATGACACATCTTGGATATGTTTTAGAAAAGATGCGCAATATGTTTAAAGTTGAAATGGAAACTTCTGATCCAAAAATCGTTTATCGCGAGACAATCAAGGCAAAGGGTGAGGCCCAGGGACGTCATAAAAAACAGTCTGGTGGAGCTGGACAATTTGGTGATGTTTGGATTCGCTTTGAACCATGTAAAGAAGATTTCATCTTTGCTGAAGAAGTTGTCGGTGGAGCTGTTCCAAAAAACTATTTCCCTGCTGTTGAAAAGGGATTGATTGAAACATTAGAACATGGTCCATTAGCTGGTTTCCCAGTAATCGGAGTAAAAGCAACACTATTTTATGGCTCTTACCATCCAGTTGATTCCAATGAATTATCATTTAAATTAGCTGCTGGATTGGCTTTTAAAAATGCTATTGATAAGATTAAACCAACAATACTTGAACCTATATGTGAAGTAAGTGTTACAGTAAAGGATGAATTTGTTGGTGATATCATGGGTGATATGACTAAACGTCGTGGACGCGTATTGGGTATGGAACAAGGTCACGGAATGCAAACAATCGTTGCTGAGGTTCCAGAAGCCGAAATTATCAAGTATGCAACCGATTTGAAAGCAATGACTCAAGCAAGCGGTCGTTTTAGCCGTAAGTTTATCCGCTATGATGAAGTTCCTGAATTATTAATCAAGAAAATCATTGAAGAGTATAAGAAAGAAAAATAAAAAACTGGGCTATTTAATATAGCCCTTTAATTATAGGTGAAATATGAGACTAGAATATATTGTTGATGTTGAAGAAATGATGATCAAGGATTATATTTTATCAATCGGTCTATCACAAAGACTGGCTAAAAAAATAAAACTATACGGAAATATGTCGGTTAATGGTCTTGCAGTGAAAAATTATGAAAAGGTTAGACGGGGAGATATTTTAGTTTTAGAGTATGATGAAATGATGAATGAAGATATTAAAGTAAATATGGAGAAAGTTGATATCCTATATGAAGATGAATGTTTATTGGTCGTCAACAAACCAGTTGATTTAGCATCACAACCATCAAGAAAACATCAGGATGATAATTTGGTTTCAAGGCTAAAGGGTTATTTTATAAATAAAGGAATAACTTCAAACATTCATATTGTGAACCGCCTTGATTATTCAACATCCGGTCTTTTAATAGTCGCCAAAACAGGAAATATTCATCATCAGTTGACCAAAGATAACAATATCAAGAGAAAATACCTAGCAATCGTTGAGGGAAAATTTATAGATAAAGTGGGAAGAATTAGTCTACCAATTGCTAGAGTTGAAGAATACAACATTAAAAGAGCAGTTGATTATAAAGGACAGGAAGCAATAACTAACTACAGAGTTCTTAAGGAGAAGGATGATACTAGTATAGTGGAACTATGTTTAGAAACTGGAAGGACTCATCAAATAAGAGTCCATCTCTCCTATCTTGGTCATCCAGTATTGGGAGATAAGTTATATGGCAAAGAAAATGATCGCTTATATCTTCATTGTTTCTATTTAGAATTTCCTCATCCACTAACGAATAAAATAATAAAAATTGAAAATAAACCAAAATGGAATGTTTGAAATGCTTGTAATAAATAAAAATATTTAGTATAATAGTAGTATTGAAAAGTAAAGGTGAAAATATGAAAAAAGTATTTGGAATTATTGTTTTAAGCTTAACTTGTTTATTCTTAGTAGCTTGTGGTGGTAATGAACCTACTGAGTATAAAATCAGTCTAACAGGACCAAGCACAGTTGAAGTTGAAGATGAAATTACTTTAGAAGCTAAGGTAAATGATTTGGAAAATCCTGTTTTTGTTTGGAAATCAGAGAATGAAAAAAATTGCTACAGTCGTTGATGGAAAAGTAATGGGTATTTCTGTTGGGAAAGTAAATATTACTGTTAGTGTTAAAGATAACGAAGAGATTGAAGCAGTGACAAAGGAAATCGAAGTTACTGAAAAGGCAATCCAATATAATATTATTGTCTCTAAAGACATTTTAAATTTAGTTATAGGAGATGAAGAAACAGTTACAGCAACTGTAACCCCTGAAACAGCCTTGTCATGGACTTCTAATACTTTAGCAGTCGCTACAGTTGTCGATGGTAAAATTGTTGCTGTTGGTGCTGGTACTGCTACTATATCTGTAACAACAGCTGATGGATTAGCATCAAGAGCAATCAGTGTTATTGTTACTGCTCCAAAAAATTTGACACCTGAACAGGCTCAAGAAAAATTAGAGAATAAGATCACCGAATATCTTGAGGCAACAGGAGGAAACTTTACACTATATACCAGTGATGGAACCGAAGAATTAACCTTCGCAGTCCAATATAATATCAGTGATAATATTTTTTCTGGCTTGAAATATGTCCTTAGTGGTAGTTCAGAGGCTCACATTTATTTAAAAGATGGCTATGCTTATATGGCATCTAATGGTACTACTAGTAAAACCGTAGTTAATACTTCCGAAAATCAAAGATTAGTCAGTCAATACGGCTTTGAAAAAGTAGCTGAACAAGTAATTGCTTATTGCCAGGATAATGCCTTGTTTGATGCGATGACATTTGTCAGTGAAACTGAGAATGTGAATAAGTTTGAGATTGATGTTGCTAGTTATGCCGGTTCAGTAATGGACTTTGGTGGTGTAGAAAAGGCCGAATTATATGTCACTGTCGTTGACGGCGAAGTGACAGAAGTCAAATTAGTCGTTGTCTCAACAGCAACATTTACTATTACAGGAACATTTGGTGGTACTGGAACTCAATCAATCAAATACCCTAGTGACTTAAATACATATCCAGAAGTATAAATATTTATAGGTATAAAAAATCCTCTTTTTGAGGATTTTTTATTTGTTTAAAATTACAATATCTCTTTCAAAGATAATCTTTTTGTGATATGATATTAGTATGAAATCACTAATTTTAAAACAGTATGGAAAAAACGAGATATCATTTTATTTAGCTGTTGAAGAATACTTGTTGGACAGGTATCAGGAAGATATTTTTTTCCTATGGGATTTGAATAAATCGATAATCATTGGCCGAAATCAACTAATTGATGCCGAGGTCAATGTAAAATTTGTCAGGGAAATAGGAGCAAAAATTTATCGTCGTCCGAGTGGTGGAGGGGCAATTTTTGCTGATGAGGGATGTTTTATGTTTACCTTTGTCAGTAAAACAATATCGAAAGAAGAAGCATTTAAGAAATATCTAGCGTTAATGGTAAAAGCATTGCAAAAGATGGGAATAGATGCTTATTTTTCTGGAAGAAATGATTTGATGTTTAAAGAGAAAAAATTCTCAGGAAATGCTTATTACCAGACCGAGAAGGGCTCAATCTTGCATGGAACATTTCTGTTTAAAACAAATCTGGAAAATCTCGTGCGCTCTATCACCCCTGATAATGAGAAGCTAATCTCAAAAGGAATAAAAAGTGTCTCTGAAAGAGTTATTAATATTGGTGATTACACCAATATATCTCAAGAGCAATTGATGGATTCTTTGCTTGAAGAGATGAGTCAAGATAAAATCTACCTGGATGAAGATGAGTATCAGAAGATTAAAAGAATAGAGAAGAAATATTTATCCGATGAATGGATTATTGGTGAAAATCCTCCCTATACTTTCAAGAATGAAAAAAGATTTCCTTTTGGGAAACTGATGGTTTACATCGACGTTAAGAAAAAAAGAATTAACAAAATTACTTTTAAGGGGGATTTTTTAATTCTTGATAACCTGGAGTTATTTTCTCAGGCTTTCATTGGTGAGGAATTTTGCTTGAAGAACATTAAAAAAGTTTTGAGTGAAAATGATATAAGTAAATATATAATGAATAGTAATAACGAACAATTTTTGAGTCTAATTTTTGAGGAGGAGTATTGTGGAAGCACAGAATAAAAAAACTGTTTTATTTGATGAGCATGTACATCATGGAGGAAAGATTGTTGAATTTGGGGGCTTCTTGATGCCACTTGAATATGTTGGAATCACTGAAGAACATCTAGCTGTTCGAAAAGACTGTGGTTTATTTGATGTATCGCATATGGGAGAGATTTATATCAGAGGTGTTGATACCTTACCTTTTATTGATTATCTAATAACCAATGATATTATCAATGCTCCAACAATGAAGATGACATATGGATTAATGCTATATCCTGATGGTGGTGTTATCGATGATTTAATGGTGTACAAGTACAGCAATGATTTTTGCCTATTGGTCATTAATGCCTCTAATATCGAAAAGGATTATAACTGGATTACTGAACATGTTGATGGTTTCAAAGTGACTGTTGATAATATGTCAGATAAGTACTCCCAATTAGCACTTCAGGGGCCTAATGCTGTAAAAGTTTTACAAACATTAACCGATTATAATCTGAATAGCTTAAAATTGTTTGATTTTACAGAGATAATGATTATTGGTAAAAAGTTTTTAACCTCACGTAGTGGTTACACCGGAGAGGATGGTTTTGAAATATATGGCAGTAATGAGGATATTGTTGAACTCTTCAGAATTCTTGTTGATGAGAAAAAGGTTCAGCTTTGCGGCCTTGGTTGTCGCGATACGCTGAGGTTTGAATCAGCAATGCCTCTTTATGGTCATGAAATAGATAAAGATATCAATCCCCTTGAAGCAGGGTTGAATTATGCAATCAAATTGGATAAGGATTTTATTGGTCACGATGTTCTAGTAAAGACTAAAGAAAATGGTCTTAAGAGAAAGTTGGTTGGCCTAGAAATCCTTGATCGAGGAATCGCTAGAGGAGGTTATGAAATTGTAGATGATGATGTGGTGATCGGTCATATCACCACGGGCTATATGATTCCAGGTACTTCAAACTGCTATGCTTTAGCTTTAATTGATAGTAATTATTGTAAAATTGGTACGGAAGTATTTATCAGAATCAGGAAAAACTTAGTTAAAGCGAGAGTACGAAACAAGAAATTTTTAGAAAAGAAATATATCAGATAGGAGAGTATTTATGAGTAAAATTTTAGAAAATTTGAAATATGCTAAAAGCCATGAATGGGTCAGAGTAGAAGGTAAGACAGCTTTTATTGGTATTACTGACTTTGCTCAGAACAGTTTGGGATCAATTGTTTATGTTGAAGGTGGAGACGAGGGGGATGAAGTAGTCCAGTTCGAATCCTTTGGAGCTGTTGAAAGTGTCAAGGCAGCATCGGATATTCTATCTCCATTGAGTGGAACGATTGTTCAAGTGAATGAAGAAGTAATCGATAATCCTGAACTTTTAAATGAAGATCCTTATAAAAATTATATTATCAAAATTGAATTGAGCAATGAAGAAGAATTAGGTAATTTATTAACTGCTAATCAGTATGCTGAGGTTGCCAAATAATGACGATGTATAAGTATTTTCCTCATAGCGAAAAGGATATAAAGGAAATGCTTGAAGTCATTGGAGTAAAAAAAATTGATGATATATTTGGTGATATTCCCCAAAACATCCTTTATCAGAAAAAAATCAATATCGATCACAGTTTATCAGAGATTGAACTTCGAAGAAAATTGATGAAAATTGCTGGGATGAATAAGGAATATATCAGCTTTTTAGGAGCTGGAGCATATGATGTATATACCCCAAGTGTCATCAAAGCGATTACTTCAAGACAGGAGTTTTTAACATCATACACTCCATACCAAGCAGAAATATCTCAAGGAACTCTCCAATATATATTTGAATTCCAGAGTATGATTTGTGAACTGACAAATATGGATGTTGCTAATGCTTCACTATATGATGGAGCAACTTCAACAGCTGAAGCTGTTTTTATGGCAGTATCTCAAACAAAAAGGAAGAAAATTCTGATTTCTAAAACTGTTAACCCCAGAACTATTGAGGTTATTAAGACATATACAAAATATCGAAATATCGAAATTTCTTACATCGAGGAAAAAGATTTTTCTTATGATGAAGAAGATTTGTTAAATAAGCTTAATGATGAGGTCTCTGGTGTTTTAGTTCAAAATCCTAATTATTATGGAATTATTGAAAATTATAATAGTGTTGTTAGTACTATTCATGAAAACAAGTCATTATTAATTATGAATGCTGATCCGAGCACTCTTGGTTTAATTAAAACACCAGGAGAGATAGGCGCTGATATTGTCTGTGGTGATGCTCAGACATTGGGAATTCCCCTTGCGTTTGGAGGACCATATATCGGGTATATGGCAACAACAGAAAAGTTAATGCGAAAATTACCTGGTAGAATTGTGGGTATGACCAATGATACTGAGGGAAAAAGGGGTTATGTTTTGACAATTCAAGCTCGTGAACAGCACATAAGAAGAGAAAAAGCGACTTCTAATATCTGTTCAAACCAAAGTCTGATGGCTCTACACACTGTAATATATGGCAGCCTATTAGGGAAAAAAGGACTTGTCCAGGTAAATGAAATTGCTTATAGCAATTCTCATTACCTATATCAACAACTATTACAGACAGGAAAATTTGAAGAGGTCGCAAAAAAACCTTTTTTAAAGGAATTTGTTATAAAATCACTTATCGATATCAACAAACTAAATCAAAAACTAATGACTAAAGGTTTTTTAGGTGGATTAAATATTGGAAATAATCTCTATTTACTATGTGCAACTGAAGTTAGAACAAAAGATGAGATTGATGAATTCATCAATATCGTGAAGGAGTTTTAATATGTATGATAAACTGATATATGAAATTTCTAAGGGTGATCGAATCGCCTATAGTCTTCCAAGCAATGAGATAGAGGGCTTTAAAATAGCTGATGACCTCAGAAGAAAGACTCCACTGGATATGCCAGAAGTTACTGAACTAGATGTTGTTAGGCACTACACTAAATTATCATTAAAAAATTATGGCGTCGATCAGGGCTTTTATCCTTTAGGTTCTTGTACAATGAAATACAATCCTAAAATTGATGAAGAAATCGCCAGTCTTTCAGGATTCATGAATATTCACCCCTTACAAAGCGTTGATACTTTACAGGGAGCTTTGAAAATATATTATGAAACATCACTTCTTTTAAAAGAATTAACAGGAATGGAAGAATTTTCCTTCAATCCTTTTGCTGGTGCCCATGGGGAATTAGTGGGATTGATGATAATGAAACAGTATCACATTAATCGTGGAGATTTTAAAAGAACAAAGGTAATCGTCCCCAATAGTGCTCATGGTACTAATCCAGCAAGTAGCAGTGTTTGTGGCTTTGAAGTTATTGAAGTGGAATCAACTGACAAAGGAACTGTTGACATTGAAAAATTACGAGCTGTTGTTGATGATACTGTTGCTGGTATCATGCTTACTAATCCCAATACAGTGGGAATTTTTGAAAAAGATATTTTAGAAATTGCTAAAATCATGCATGATAATGGTAGTTTGTTATATTATGATGGGGCGAACCTAAATGCTGTTTTAGGAACTGTTCGTCCAGCTGATATGGGATTTGATATCATGCATATCAATCTGCATAAGACATTTTCGACTCCTCATGGTGGTGGTGGACCTGGCAGTGGACCAGTTGGTGTCAAGAAGGAATTGGTAGATTTATTACCAAATCCTCGAGTTGTTAAAAATAAAGAGGGATATGATTTTTTGTATAGCGATAAATCAATAGGTTCAATAAGTGGCTTTTATGGGAATTTTCTCGTTGTTGTTAGAGCATATTGCTACATTCTCAGCTTGGGAAAAGAAAATATTGCCAATGTATCGAAATTAGCGGTACTGAATGCTAATTATATCAAGGAATCATTAAAAGATTGTTATAAATTACCAATTACTGGATTGTGTAAACATGAAGTAGTTTTTGATGGCTTAATTGAGGGAGATGCTTCAACTTTAGAAGTTGCTAAAAGGCTACTTGATTATGGATACCATCCACCAACGATATATTTTCCTCTTTTGTTTCACCAGTCAATAATGATTGAGCCAACAGAAAATGAATCTAGGGAGACTATTGATGACTTTATCAAGGTGATGAAAAAAATTGCCGTTGAAGCCAAAGAAACTCCTGAATTGCTTCACAATGCTCCTCATAACACCATTGTTAAGAGACTTGATGAAGTAAAAGCAGCCAGATTCCCCATAGTGAAATATAAGGATTTATTGAGGACTCAATAATGAAAGATCTAATAATAATTGGAGCAGGTCCTGGTGGTTATGAACTTGCCTTAGAGGCTAGTAAAAAAGGTTTGAAAGTAACCTTGATCGAGCAAGATCAACTGGGAGGTACTTGCTTAAACTATGGTTGTATACCAACAAAATCATACTATCAGAATGCTAAAATATTGAAAGAACTCGAAAAAAAGGAAATTTTTGGAATAACTGGAAAACTGGATTTTGATTTTTCTGTGGCATATAAGCGTAAAGAAGAAATTATTTCTTCTTTAAAAGAAGGAATAAAATTTTTACTTGATAAAACAGATATTGAGTATATCAACGGACGTGGAAGGTTAATCAATAGCAATACAGTTAAAGTTGGTGAAGAAACATATATAGCAGAAAATATCGTAATAGCTACGGGATCTAGACCAATACGTCTAGATTTACCAGGCTTTTCTTTAGAAGGTGTCCTGACATCTAGAGACTTACTGGAATTGAAAGATATCCCTCAAAAGATGGTGATAATTGGTGGTGGCGTTATCGGTATTGAAATGGCTTCAATTTTCCATAAATTTGGTTGTGATGTTGAAGTAATCGAAATGTGTGATGCAGTTTTACCAAACTATGACCAGGAAATAAGTAAGCGACTTCAGGGCTACTTAAAGCAACAGGGAATAAAAATTCATATGCGAAGTAAAGTCGTAAAAATAGATAAAAAAGAAAATCTAATTGTCAATTTTATTGAAAAAGATTCTGAGAACTTGATCGTGTGTGATAAGGTTTTACTGGCAATCGGGAGAAAACCTAATATAGATAATTTAGGACTAGAAGATGTTGGTATAAATTATACTGGAAAAGGAATAACAGTAGATGATAACTTTATGACCAATATTCCTCATATCTATGCCATTGGCGATGTCAATGGCAAGACAATGCTAGCTCACGCGGCAACATATAGTGGCTATAAGGTATTATCAAATATATTAAATGAGCCAGATGAAATTGATTTAGAGAATATTCCTTCCTGTGTCTTCACTTTCCCAGAGATTGCATCTATTGGACTAACTGAAGAAGAAGCTAGAAAAACAGGTTTAGAAGTTAAAATTGGAAAATCTATGTATCGAGCTTGTGGAAAAGCAGTTGCTATGAATGAAGTAGAAGGCTTTGTAAAGCTAATTGCTATCGATAATGTAATCATGGGAGCTCATATCATTGGTTATGATGCCAGTGTTATCATTCATGAAGCCTTGCCGTTAATTAATGAAAAAATAACAGTTTCAAGAGCATCTGGTTATGTTCATGCCCATCCAACTTTGAGCGAAGTATTTTCTGGTGCTTTAAAGGAATTAAAAAAGTAGACTAATTAAAGTCTACTTTTATTTTTTGAATAGATCAACAATCTTAGTGACAAGAAAATCGATAGCTACATGATTTTCTCCGCCTTCGGGAATAATAATATCAGCATATTTCTTTGATGGTTCAACAAATAATAGGTGCATCGGTCTTACAGTTGCAAGATATTGGTCGACAACCGAATCAACAGTCCTTCCGCGGTGTTTTATATCTCGGGAAAGTCTTCTGATGAATCTGATGTCATCAGGAGTATCAACAAATATTTTTATATCAAAGAGATCTTTTAATTCGGGAATTGCAAAAATCATAATTCCCTCAACTATTACAACATTTGCTGGATTAATTATTTCTTTTTCCTGACTGCGATTATGGATGACAAAATCATATGTTGGTTTTTCTATGCTATTACCATTTTTTAATTGTTTTAGATGTTCTATCAGTAGAGTTGAGTCGTAAGAATCGGGATGATCATAGTTTATTTTCGCTCTTTCTTCTAAAGAAAGATTGGAAATTTCCTTATAATAATCATCCAGTCTGATGACTACTACTGAGCCATATTTTTCAGATGCCTGAAAAACTTTCTTAGCAATTGTTGTTTTACCACTGGCTGTTCCACCAGCAATACCAATTAATGTAGTTTTCATAATTTATCTATATGACATTTGTAATCAGATTACTAAAAAATAATATTAAAATATGATTACAGTGTCCTCCTTTAATAAAAATATTATAGCATGATTTCTCAGGAATATAAATAAAAACAATAAAAATATTAAATTTACCAAGCAAAAATTGCAACATTTGTAAATATTGACATTAAATGATTTTTGTATTATTATATGTGTATCTATGCTTTTTGGATTCATGAAGATGAAGTGGGGTATTTTTATGAAAAAAAACAAAAAGAGTTATCAAAAAGCTTTTCTTTTAATTCCGCTTTTAATAGCTTTAACATTATCACTTTTGTTTTTAGATTCATTTAATTCAAAAGCTATTAATCATATTGAAGATTTATCAAGAAATCAACTGGAAGAATTGTCAACTCAAACCAGTAATGCCTTTCGTGAAAGAATCGCTACATCTTTGATCTATGTGAAGAGTGCCGCGGTTGTTTTCTCCAAAAATGATGATCTTTATGGAGTTGATTCTTTAAGCACGCTTAATAGAATTGGTGAAGAGAGTATTTTCGATCGCCTTTTTATATGTGATATGACTGGTAATGCTATTTATAGCAATGGCGATACTATCAACATCGCTGACAGGGATTATTTTAATAACGCTATAAATGGGGAAACAGGAATTTCTGATATTATTATTTCAAAGCTGGATGGTAATAAAGTTTTCATAGTGTATTCACCAATTTACTACGATAATGAGATTGTGGGGATGCTTGGAGCAACTTATCTGGTGTCGAGATTAGCGGATAAAATTGAGACAAATTTCTTTAATAATCAAGGATATACAGTAATTTTCCAAAAAGAAAATGGAGAGTATATTCTAAATAGCAATATTAATGATGATGATTTTGAAAATGATATCTGGGGATTTCTTGAAAGTGTAGAATATGATCCAGATTACAATTTTAACATGCTCAAAAATGATATCAATAATGATATAAGTGGTTATACTAAATATATCTTTTCTGGTGATACTCAATATGTTTATTATTCAAATGTGGGTATTAATGATTGGGAGATATTATTAGTTCTTCCGATGAGTGTTATCAGTGCAAATACTCTCAAGATAACTAGTTATGCCTTAATTCTTCTGACGGAAATAGTGGGAGTTATTTTTCTAGTTTTCCTGATAATATTTTTATATGAGAATAAAAAGAGTAAAGAATATAGAAACATCTATGAAGAATTATTATTCTTGACAAACACCTCTCCTGGTGGTCTATTAAAGTATCGTTTCAACGAAGAAAAGGAAATAATCTATGCCTCAGATAGATTTTTTGAAATGATAGGATATACCAAAGAAGAAGTAGCCACTAAATTTAAGAATTCTTTTAGAGAAATAGTCTGTGATAAAGTTTTAGGAACCCAAATAGAAGAAGCTCAGATGAAAGAAAACAAGATTTATCAGACCCAGTATTGTATTAAAACAAAATCAGGGCTACCATTATGGATTTCTGATCAGAGCACTATAATCTATGAAAAAGGGCAAAAGTATTGTTGTTGTTTAATAGTCGACATCACGGAAGTTAAGAAGGTCGAAAAGGAATTAAGGTTGAGCAACGAGCGATATGACATCATTATTTCACAAACTGACAAGGTAATGCTTGAATACAATATTAAGGATGATGTCTTGAAATTCTTAACAAACACCGATAAAATTTATGGAATGAGTCCTGTGATGAAGGGACTTACTTCGAAAGTTGATGAAATGAGTTTCATCGATGATGAGAGTAAAACTAATCTCAAAGAATTAATAGAAAAAGTCAGAAATGGAGCTAGCAAAGTTTTTTGTATTGTTAAAACATATAACAGCCGGGGAACGAATTCCTGGAAGCGCGTCTATGGCTCAGCAATTTTTGATGAATTTGGTGTCCCAACAACAGCTGTTGGAATAATAGAAGATATTTCAACACAAAAAGAAGCTCAAATAAAGATTGAGAAGACTCAAGCTAATTTAGAGGGAATGATTTCTTATGCAACATATGCTTTCATAATTGATCTAAAAGATGGAAAAGTGGTTTATAAGATTGATAAGAAAAATCCTAATTCAAAAATAGAGCAATCAACTGACTGGTACATTGAATTACAAAATACGATTTTATATTATGTCAGTCGTGAAGATCAGAGAAAAGTTCAGAATTATTTCAACCTTAAAACTATTCTTAGTGACTATCGAAATGATCGGGTTAAAAAAACGGTTGAGTTCAGAATTAAGAATGATAGTGGTGAATTTGTATGGGCTCGGGCTAAAGTCAATGTTATTGAAGACACTGAGAAAAAAGAATTCCTATGTTATGCCTATATAATCGATATCGATGCTGAAAAGAAACGTGAATTCTACTTGTTACAACAATCTGAAAGAGATTCTTTGACGAAATTATATAATCGCCGAACAGCCAAGAAGAAAATTGATGAATTCTTGAGCAAGGACAACAAATCAATTCATGGTTTCTATATGCTTGATTTGGATAGATTTAAAGATGTCAACGATAAGTTTGGTCATAATTTTGGTGATAAAGTTATAAAGAGTTTCGCTGATACCTTACAGGGAATGTTCAGTGATAACGATATCGTCTGTCGTTTAGGTGGCGATGAGTTTATAATCTTACAAAAATATGCTTATTCTGAGAATCGTATTAAAGCAAAACTTGGCGAGGTTTGCAATTTGATTGCTGAAAAATATCATTTTACAGAATTAAAACTGCCAATGACAACCAGTATTGGAGCTGTTATTGCTCCATATGAAGGAAAGAATTTTGATGAATTATATAAAAAAGTTGATAAAGCTTTATATATTGCCAAAGAAGAAGGCGGTAATAAGTTTATTTTATATAAAGAAGATCAAAACAATTAAATTCATTAAAATAAATTAAAATAATATTGAATAATAATGTATAATGTTGTATAATATTGTCTGTAGGTAAAAAAAAGAAAATTGGAGGCATTATGTTAGAAATAAAAAACTTATCAAAAACGTATACTAAAGGTAAAAAGGCCGTCGATGATGTAACATTGACCATTGAATCAGGAGAAATATTTGCTTTTATAGGCCATAATGGTGCTGGTAAAACAACAACAATCAAATGTGTTGTTGGCATTTTGGATTTTGAAGAGGGAGAAATTTATATTGATGGAGTATCGGTTAAAAAGAATCCTCTTGAATGCAAGCGTAATATTGCCTATATTCCCGATAATCCCGATTTATATGAGGCTTTAACAGGTATACAATATTTGAATTTCATATTTGATATTTATCAGATTTCTAAAAACGATCGCACTGAAGGAATAGGTAAATATGCTAATATGTTTGAAATAACCAATAACTTGGGAGATATAATTTCTAGTTATTCACATGGTATGAAACAAAAATTGGCTTTAATTTCCGCGTTAGTCAGAAAGCCTAAGCTTTTGATTCTCGATGAGCCTTTTGTTGGCTTAGATCCAAAAGCATCTTTTCAGGTTAAAGAAGTGATGAAAGAGATGTGTGCGAATGGTTCAAGCATTTTCTTTTCAACTCATATTCTCGAGGTTGCTGAGAAATTGTGCGACAAGGTAGCAATAATCAAAAATGGAAAGCTTGTGGCAAGCGGTACTATGGAAGATGTCCGCGGTGATAAATCATTAGAAGATGTGTTCTTGGAGCTAGAAAACCATGAATAATTTTTGGGTAATACTTAAGGCTAATATCATAAATTCGTTTGCCTTAAATAAAGTCTTTAAGAAAAACAATCATGGAACGAGATCTTTATTGATGTTGGTTTTCGTAATTGTTATGGCGATTGCCATGATGGCTTTATTCTGGCTATACATGTATATATTTGAACTCTCTTTTTTGAGTGGTGGTAAACCAGAAACAATTTTACTGGTCGGTATTGTTTTTTGGTCGCTGATGTCAATTATTATGACGATAACTAGAGCTAATGCCTACCTTTTCAAATCCAAGGATTTTGAAATGCTAATGGCTCTTCCCGTTAAGTCGAATGTAATTATTGCCAGCAAGCTGGTAAATCTTCTTTTAGTAAACTACTTTATGATGCTTTATACCTATGTTCCAGCATTGATTGTTTATGCAATGTTTAATACAACAACCTTCTTGTTTTGGGTTTTAGCTATCATTGCTATTATATTTATTCCCTTGTTGCCAGTTACTATTTGTGGAATCATCGCTTATTTACTAGGCTTTATTCCTATTAAAAGAAAACTGAAGAATTTAGCAACAATAATCTTTTCTCTAGCATTTATTTTCATTATTATGCTTGGAAGCATGAGTGCTCAGGTAATTGAAACAGATCCTACTGGTTTTGCAAATAGTGTCTATAATACTCTAAATAAGGCCTATTTTTTGGGCTCATATGCGTTTTTCGGTATCCGGGGGAATATTATTCAATACCTTTTATTCGTGGCCATATCGCTAATTCCATTCCTTGGTTTTATCTGGTTGGTTAGTCTGAACTATTTAAAATCTAACACCAATACAGTATCTGGCGATGTCATTAAAGATTTTAAATTGGGTGAATCAAAGGTTACTGGCCAAGCAGAGGCTGTTTTTGGAAAAGAGATCAGAAAATATTTTGGAACACCGATGTATGTTTTAAACACAATTGTTGGCCCAGCTTTATCTTTGATTATGCTCATCCTTTTAATTACTAAGAAAGACGAATTCTTTAATGATGTTAATGGTATTCCTCTTGATTTAGCTCCACTCATCGTAATAGGGTTAATTACTTTTATGGCATCATTAACAAGTACAACATCGAGTTCTCTGTCTTTAGAAGGAAAGAATTTCTGGATTATTAAATCTGCACCAATCCCAACAAAAACTGTTTTTATTGGAAAAATAATTGTTAATCTTGTAATAACAATTCCGTTTATTTTAATAGATGCTATTTTATGTGCCATTTTCTTAGATTTTAATTTCTTCTATACTTTAATGGTATTTATTGTTCCTGCTCTATTTGCTATTTCAATTAGTATTTTGGGTTTGTATGCCAACTTACTTCTTCCTAGATTTGATTATGATCAGGAAATCAAGGCGATAAAGCAATCTATGAGTGTCTTAGTAACGATGGGATTTTCTTTTTTGATAACCATCTTGCTTGTTGGGACAATAATTCTTGGACTTTCTGTTATCGGTAGCACAGTTTACGCTTATTTATTGATTACTTTACTTGCAATTATTATAGCAGCAGTATCATACATATTAATTTCCACTCATGGTATTAAACTATATGATAAATTGAATTGCTAGAATTAAGCTATAAAAAAGCACTAGAAATAACTAGTGCTTTTAATTTGTTCAAAAAATACTTGCAAAAGATGATAACTTTTAGTATAATATTAAAGCATGAGCTAGGGGTATAGTTCAATGGTAGAGCAGCGGTCTCCAAAACCGTAGATGAGGGTTCGAATCCTTCTACCCCTGCCATTTTTTTGGCGAACGTGGCGAAGTGGTTAACGCTCCGGATTGTGGCTCCGGCATTCGTGGGTTCGATTCCCATCGTTCGCCCCATTAGAGTTAAGTATAGTCGATACCAAAATATCGGCTATTTTTTCTTTTTTAGACATAAATACTGCAACTATTAATGATTTATAGGGTATTTCTGCAATAAATATAGCAGTAGTAGTATATATAA
>JAQUYR010000058.1 GCA_028691715.1 Bacilli bacterium
TTTACAAATCAAAAATCCCGATTTTCATTAATAAAGACATTTATCAGGATAATTATTACCAATAAAAATAAAATATGCCAATAGCTTTTATCGAGATAAAAGCTATCAGCAGAGAAATTTGGCAGAATTAACCTCAAATATGCTATTTTTTCATTGCTTTCTATTAACATTGTTGAAACAGTGTAAAGAGAAATGGGGATAATAGCAATATAGATATTATCGGTTAATTGAACCAAGGAAAGGGAAAAACAACCATAGTATATTATGATGAGATACAGGTTGCCAAATGGTAAAAATGACAGAATGTCTATCATAAAACTGGGAATGATAAGAAATCCAATCATAACATATATAAAAGCCTGAAACCAAAGAAAGAGAAATAAGCAACTGGCGATTGTTATAATTTTTGAAATTAAATATCTAAGCCTCGATATTTTCCCAGTTATAATCAAAAAACAATAGTTGTCTTGCTTACCAGTAAAGGAATAGGAAAAGAGAAAAACACTCACAAAAGCATTTAAAGTCTTGATAAAGAAAAAACTGTTTTGATAATAATATATTACAACTTGATTTTCATAATCCATATCAATTGCTGATATAGCTGTAAAATAGCAGTTAATGGTAACAATTATCAACACTAAAAATAATATAATCATTGTTGTCTTTGATATTAAATATGAAAAATGACATTTAATTAAGCCTTTCATTTGTCTCTCCGTCTATTATACTGATCACTCTATTGGCTATTGACTTATACATATCATAGTAATGACTTGTAATGATAATAGTTTTTTTTGTCTTCTTCATCATTACAATAAAATTCAATAATTTATTTTGCATGGCACTATCTAAGCCATTCAACACTTCATCAAATATATAAATACGAGGATTATTCATCATTGCTTGAATGATCAAAATTTTTTGTTTCATTCCCTTTGACAATTCCCTTATTTTTTTATTGCTATGCTCTTTTAGTTCCCATTCTGTTATCAAAATATCTAGAGTCCTCTTGATACTATTTGTTTTCATCCCTTTTATCAAACCCATGTTGTACAAAAATTGATATAAGGTGATATACTCAGGAAAAATCATATTGTCAGGAACATATCCGATTTCTTGATTCTCAACAGAAACAGTACCCTTTATCTTTATTAATCCTAAAATTGCTTTGAGAAGGGTGGTCTTACCACAGCCATTTTCTCCAACAAATAAATAGCACTTTCCTTCTTCAAAGATTAAATTCACGTTCTTCAATATATCTTTCTTGGAACGACCAAGGCCGTAACTCTTTTTCAGATTTTTGGTTTCAATTGTTTTCATATGTTGAAATCTTCAAATCACTGAGACGATATGTCTGCGAATAGAAAAGGAAATCGTCGTTATAAAATACAAAGCTTTGATTATCGACCTCATATTCGATGAGAAATCCTGTTTTATTGACGCTATATTCACCAAAATATTTCAAAGGGAAAAGAAAATTATGATTAATCCCTGGTTCTAGAACGATGTTTGTCTCATCATTGAGATAACTGTTGGTAATATGTTGGTAACTATATCCTAAAATTCCCTGAAGATTTTCATTAGGGAAAATTTCTTTATCGAGCTCAACGACTTCTTCTAAAGAAAACAAAATATTCAATTCCAGAGGAACAATTCTTTTAATGGTTATCTCTTTATTTGTATTATTATAAAACCCAATCTCAATAGCTAAAAGCATTTTCTCTTTATTTACTTCATTGACCAAAGGTTTGAGTTTAGAAATTGCCAAATATCCCAGATTATCTCCATAATATGGCACTTTATAATAGGAAAAACTACCTATTTCTAAGGATACTTGAATCGATGAATAGTTTATTCTTAATATAGCATCACCTATTTCTAATGAAAATTCTTCGTTTGTCCTAAGAGGAATTCTAAAGGAAAAAACATATAAATAAAACTCTTCATCATCAATGAAATAACTTTCATCGGTTTCTTTAATCTCAATCAACGATAACAGTATTTCATTATTTCTTGATCTGTCGGTCACATAAGCATTAGTAAATTTATTATAATTTGTAGCTTTAGTCTCCTTACTATTTATCAAAACATTGATATCCAGCACATCTTCCTCATCATATGTTGAAATATAGCTATAAGCTTGTTTGATGGTTGTCATCTTAAATGTCGGCTCAGTTTTATTAAAGATGGTGATTATTACCACTAAAATGACACTGACTAAAAGAGAAAGAACAATAATATATTTCTTCATCGATATTTCTCCTCATATAATTCATAATATTGGGTGACCACTTCCAAAGTTTCCCAGGTTCCCTTTTTGAAAGCCATACCCAGAATATAATACTTACTAACAGCATTGGTAACTTTTACTTCGCCAGTTACCCTTAGTGTTATCTTGCCATAAGGAGGAATTTCAATTTTTACCCGTGTTTCTTCGGTTTTGGTGACAGTATTTTGAGTCTCTTTTTCCCCTTCTACTTCACCTGTCAATGTTCCTGTTATTTTTTTAATTGCTCCTGTTATCTTTGCTGAAAGAGAACCAGTAACTGTTGTACTGTTTTTAACAACATCGCTGGTTTCAATCGTGTAATCAACATCATAGGCTGTTGCTGTGCGATTACTCTTAGAAAAGAGAACCTCGCCAATGTAGGAAGCATCTTTATTGTAATTGAAATAATAAGTTCTCCATCCCCAGAATTTAGCTCTTTCAATCTGTTTATAGCCATAATCTATTTCTTCTTTTGACATATTGATCAGTAATTCACCATCATCAAGAAAATCAACCTGAATAAAATCTTCATGTCCTGTTTCGCTATATCCCTTTAACCTATAAGCCACAAAAAAACTAAACAATAAAATAATAATCATTACTTTTTTCATAAACCTTCTTCCTCCATCGTTTATATATTAGATACTCCTGCTTTGTTTTTATTCTTGATGTATATTTTTCAAAAACAAAAAAAGTCGATGATTAATTATCTCATCGACATGTTTTTTATTTATTTCATGAAATTCTCAATATCTTTAATTTCTTTGATGATATCCTTACTCAAATTGAGACAACCATTATCTGTAATCAATACATTGTCTTCAATTCTAATTCCAATCTTCTCTTCTTCTATATATATACCTGGCTCAACAGTTAAAACTGTTCCTGCTTGTAAAGGTTCGTTAAATGGACTTGGATCATGGGTATCTAAACCGATTGAATGACCGATTCCATGCCAATAATATTTTGTGACATCTTTATCTTCAGTGATTAAGTTCAGTTTTTTACAGGCTTTTATAATCAAATCACGAGCAAATTCCTGATACTCTTTCCAAGTAATTCCAGCTTTAAGAAAATCAATACACTTCTTGTTGACATTAAGAACTTCCTGATATACCTCAGCCTGACGATTGGTAAATTTTCCGTTGACAGGAAAAGTTCTTGTGATATCACTGATATAAGATTTTGTTGAACATCCCAAATCAAAAAGAATGAGTTCTCCATCCTGAAGAAGGGTATTATTAAAGACATAATGAAGAATAGTAGCATTAACTCCAGTAGCAGCAATTGTCTTAAATGAATGAACTCTCTGACCATTAAATTTGATGTGCTGGTCAAAATAACTCTCAATTTGATATTCATATAAACCCGGTTTTGAATGCTTCATCAATTCTTCAATACCAGTTTTAGTGACAGCAATACTCTCCTTAATTAATTCAACTTCTTCACTCTCTTTAGTTGCTCTTAAACCAATAACTATATCATAACTATTGTTGATTATTACCTCAGGATATACCTTGGCAAATTTTTTAGCATAGCGTAAAGCCCAATTGCTATAGTTTTGATCATTTCTTCTTTCAAGGTTTAAGTAGATTTCCTTATATCCAGTTCCACTACTTCTGGTATTATTAAATAAGGAGAAGATGACATTTTCAAAAGATGACAGATAATGTACATTTTGGATACCTGATATCTTCTTTGCCTCATCAATAGTCAATTTAGCCCCATACCATTTAACATATAGAGGGTCATTAGCTTCGATGAATAAAAATTCTTCCAATCTATCCTTTCCCTTAATCAATGCTAAAATGACGTTGGCTTGATTAATTCCTGTCAGATAGTAAAAATTCTTATCAACCTCAAAGTCAAAATCCTGATCACCGCTTTTAGGAAATATTTCACCAGAATAGAACAATGAAACAGTTCCCTCCTTTATCTTATTAAAATATTTTTTTCTTGTTTTTACATAAAATTCTTGATTCATTCTTCTTCTCCTTTTATCTCATCGACCATTTCTAAAACCGCTTTTTTGATTTCTAAAAGACGATTCTTTGATTTATTCTCATCACTGGTAACAACAGAGATATAGACTTTCATCTTTGGTTCAGTTCCGCTTGGTCTTAGAACAAACCAGCTACCATCATCAAGAAAATACTTTATCACATTGGATTTTGGTAGTTTCAATGATGTGGTTGTTTTACCATCGGTTCTTACCTGTAATAGATAATCTTCTTTAACAGAAATCTTTAAGCCATTTAAAATCTGACTTTGATCATTTCTAAAATGATCTAAAATCATCTCAATTTTTCTAGCACCAGTAGCACCTGATAAATTGATATTTACCAAACCATCCTCGTAATATCCATATTCCTGATAGATATCATGTAAAACATCAAGAAGAGTTTTACCCTTATTTTTATAATAACAAGCGACTTCGCTACAAAGTAGTAGTGCCTGTAAAGAATCTTTATCTCTCACAAAATCACCGATGACATAACCATATGACTCTTCATACCCAAAGAAGAAAGCTTTATCAGTATTTTCTAAAAGTCTAGCCTGTTCACCAATAAATTTAAAACCAGTCAATGTTGAAACAACATCAATACCATGTTTCTTAGCGATCTTTGCTCCTAGTGAAGAGGTAACAATCGTATTGAACAAAACCCCTGGTTTGGATAGTTTTCGATTTTTTGCCAGATAATCAATCAAAATAGGCCCTGTTTGATTACCAGTTAATAAAACGTATTCTCCCTTATCCAAGACGGCTAATCCCACTCTGTCAGCATCGGGATCAGTGGCAATACAAATATCAGCCTCACTATCCTTAGCGTATTTAATGGCTAAATCAAAAGCACTGGCGTTTTCTGGGTTTGGAGAGGCAACTGTTGAGAAATTGGGATCTGCAATTGTCTGTTCAATAACAGGAATGAAAGTATATCCCATCTCCCTTAACATCCTCTGTCCCAGAACATTTGAAGTCCCATGTAGAGGTGTGAAAACAACTTTAAAATTATCCTTTTTCAACTCTGGATAAACACTTATTGACTTCACACAGTCCAAGTATTCAGTATCTATTTGGTCATCAACCATTTCAATGAGACCTTTTTTCACTAAATTATCATATTCATCCACTTTGATATCAAAAGCATCTGGAGCATTATTGATCTCCTGAATGACTATATCAGCTAAATCGGGAACTAGTTGACAGCCACTATCATCATATATCTTATACCCGTTGTAATTAGGCGGATTGTGACTAGCGGTAATGACAATTCCTCCACTGGCTTTTAACTGGCGAACAGCAAAGGACAGTTCAGGTGTTGGTGTTATTTTACCAAACAGATGAATTTTTATTCCCATACTTGCTAAAACTCGTGCTGATTCATGAGCAAACAAGAGAGAATTATGGCGGCAATCATAAGCAATTACTACCGATGGGACTTCCTTTTTAAGGCTAAGGATGTATTTTCCATAACCATAATTTGCTCTTCTGATTGTATAGATATTCATTCTATTAGTCCCTGGACCTAGAATACCTCTCATCCCTCCTGTACCAAAGGTTAAATCGGTGTAAAACGCCTCATTTAACTCATCATCACTGAGTGAAAATAATTCTTTTCTTAAATCCTCATCAAGCAAAGGAAAATTTTTCCATTTTTCAATTTCTTTCTGTGACATTTTATTCCCTCCCTGAAAAATCTTGATCGATAGTTATTACTAGATTATAAGTTGGATCTAGTTTATAGACCTCATCATCCAGAATTTTTCTTAATTCATCATTATTGTATTTATATTTTACTGGGACAACAACATCGAAGAGGATATTTGTATGAGTTGCTCCATGAACAACACGAAAATCATGGAAGTGAAGAATGGGATCAACATCAAATAGTATTTTAGTGATCTTATCCTTTAGCACTAGCGTTTTTTCGTTGGTAATATCAACAGGATCCATATGAATAACTAAACAGATATTCTTTTCACGCATGAAATCATGCTCTATGTTATCAATTGTATCATGACTGGTAATTATATCGACTTTACTATCCACTTCAACATGAACAGTTATGAACGTTTTGGCTGGGCCATAGGTATGAATGACTAAATCATGAATTCCCAAAACCCCACTATAGCTTAAAAGCTTAGTGACTATTTCATCTGTAAATTCCTTTGTTGGGGCTTCACCAATCAGAGGAGAAACTGTCTCCTTAATCAATTGAATCCCACTGATGATGATAAATACAGAAACCACTACTCCCATATATCCATCCAAAAGGATATTTGGGAAGATTAAGGACACTATTAAAGAGATTAGGACTGCTGATGTTGAGATACAATCGTTTAGACTATCCGTTGAAGTAGCCATCAGAGTTGTTGAAGAGATCAACTTACCAGCTTTGCGATAAAACATGCTCTGCCATAATTTGACTAAAATAGCGATAAAAAGAACTCCAATCATCACAATTTGTGTTTTTGTACTCAAATTTTCACTAACAGGATTTATTATTTTATCAATTGAGGATTTCATCAATAGAATACCGATGATAAGAATAATGAAAGAAACAATTAGCCCTGTAATATATTCAATTCTTTGATGTCCATATGGATGATCTCTATCAGCTGGCATATTTGATAGTTTAAAACCAATCAAAGTGATTACTGAACTACCAGCATCAGAAAGATTATTTATGCCATCAGCAGTAATTGCTAAACTACTTGTCAGTATTCCAGTAACAATTTTAGCAATGCATAATAAGATGTTGCTGATGATACCAACTCCACCACTTAACTTACCATAAGCAGTTCTGACATCCCCATTGGTATAGTCATCGTAATTCTTTATAAAAACCTTTGCCAAGAACTTTAACATAATAATACCTTCTTTTTTATTAATTATATTTTACTATTTTTTATATCTTTTAACAAGATTAATTTTGTTTTTTTGGCAACGAATAAATTTCCTTTATTTTCCAAGAAACAGCTAAGATGTTTAATTATCAGTTGAGGCCTTAAAACGCTGTGAGAAAGGCAATTTTAGCCTTAAAATACCAATTCAGGTGATTTTATGTAAAAAAATTATTGTTTTCTAAATAATAATTAAAAATGGCTGATGATTAGTCAGCCATTTAAGATGGGGAATTATTCGATTGTTATCAG
>JAQUYR010000059.1 GCA_028691715.1 Bacilli bacterium
GCCACTCTCCCTGTGATTGGAGATTGATTATGTTTAGAGATAAAAACACAAGAAGAATTAATGGTTTGATAATAAGTAATATATTTTTCATAATCTAAGAATTTAAATTGACAACAAAACTATTTCACTATATAAACACTTTTTTACCTAAATTTGTTTATAATTTTATAAATAAAAAAAATACGGTGCCTTATTTGCACAAGACACCGTATGAATAAAACAATTATTATTAATTAACTATTACCTTCTTCGAATAAACATTCTTGTCTGTAATAATCTTTATCATATAAACCCCTTTAGAGAAATTAGACAAATTCAACTTTTCCATTTTCGTTTTTAGTTTTTCACTTTTCAAGAGAAGTTGTCCATTAGTATTATAAAGAGAATAGGAGTTTATCATTTCTCCTTTTGAGGTTATATATACTTCGTCTTTAGTTGGGTTGGGATAAAGAATAATTTCTGTATTTTCATTGGGTTCAGCTCTATTTAATCCAACATAAGGATAGTTAAAAGTTGTATCGCTGTATTTAGCCATAAATGCTTGACTTTGATTCAATCCTCCAATTGTAATGTCTCCAAATGTCATTGTTTCGTCAAATTCACCAAATAGGAATAAATCACCTTGATTACTAATTATTGTTCCTCTTGGTTCTAAATAATGTCCTGTAGCGGTTGTTGGAATATTAATAGCATCTATCAATTCACCATTCTCTTTCCATCTCATTATTGCTAATCCACAACCATAAAATCCATTAACTGGAACAAATACAGTATCTACTCCGAATAAATCTCTATTATAGCGAATAAAGGCAAATACTTGATTATTTTTAGCACCTAAATAAATTGTTCCAAATCCATAAGAAATATATGATGTTGTTTCGAAGCTGGATTCAACTAATCCATGAGATAAATACTCACCCGTTTCTTTATTATATCTTAAAAACATAGATTGACAAAAAGATGATTTCCTTGTTGTATCATTAATCATTAGATATGAATTAACATCCATCCCTAATCCTGCAAATCCATCGGCAATAACATACACTGAATTATTATCCTCATTAACAACAGAATTATAGAATCGACTTCCGAAACCAATTATAAAAAAATTATTTTCATTTCCTGCGAATTGTGTATATCCATGAAGTTGTTTTTCCCAATTAACATTCCCACTTGTATCATACTTTATTAAAAAACCTAAACTTCCAGCTCCAGGTTCAATCTCTAATTTATGAGAATTGTTATTTGTTTCTAAAAAGAGATCTCTGTAATAGGTTGAGTCATCATTTCTAATGTCGAAATCTTTAGTATGGTCTATATATCCTGAAATATAGATATTATCATTACTATCAATAGATAAACCTGAGATAATAGGTGTAAGTTCATATGGATTATCTCCATTGCCCGAAGTATCTACAATTAAATCTCTTTCCCAAATAATATGTGAGAAGTTAGGAGCAAACTTAAATATCTTTGAATTCTTGCTTAAACTCATATCAAAGTCAAATTCTCTTTCATCATCTATCCTTAATCTAAAAGAAGAAGAATTCCAATATCCAACATAACCATCCCAATATTTATCTAAATTAACTCCCATATATATATTACCTTCTCTGTCAATTTTATATGGAGAAACCACTCCATTTCTAACAAGAGATTCTACGTATATCCCATAATTTCCAATCTCCGACCCTATACTATCAATATATTTTATCTGTAGAAAATGATTATCTATCAAGTTTCCTTCTAAATCTAAAGTTATAAAGCCTGTGCCATATCCTGATGTTTGCTCTATATTTGTAAATGGATAATTTGGAAAATTATTTGGCCAAGTTCCGACTAATAGTGTGTCTAAATAATATAAATAATCTAAATTAGCTCCTGCTAAATATATTGGTGTAGAAATTGTTATACAAGAATCTCCTACTACTTCTAACCAATGTGGAGCAGAATTTTGATTATTCCCTCGCTTAATTGCTTTTCTCCATAATAAATTTCCTTCTGGACTTAGTTTCGCTATTACAACGCCTTGAATATTTCCATTTGCTCCACTATTATCAATAAATCTTATATCATCAATATTAGCCCCAAATCCAAATGTACCTAATATATAAACATTCCCTTGAGAATCAAAATCAGAACAGAACATTCTATTGAATTCAGAACTTGATTGGGGGCCTTCCATTCCTGCATAGGACTTTGCCCATTGAAACTCTTGGGCATTTACAGAAAAAATAAACACTAAATTTAATAAAAAGAATATTGTTTTTTTCATAGACTATGAATTTTTTGTGTATATTTATATAACAAGATTTTCCTCGAAAAAGTAAGTGTTATTGTAAAATAAAGTAAGTACTGCAAAAATAATTACAGCACTTACCTTAAGTTTGAGTGATTAATTTTTAACCAATTTCAAGTAATAAACTTTATTATTATTGCTTATTACCCTTAAAATATATGTCCCTTTTGAAATATTTTGTATATCCAAAGTATTAGAAGATTGAACTTTAATTATACTTTTTCCATTCATATCCAAAAGAAGTAGTTCAGATATATTATCTTTTTTAATTCCCTCAACGCTAACATAATTTGATGCAGGATTTGGAATCAAATAAAGATTATCTTGTTGATTTTGCTGCTTTTCATGTTCAATTGGTGTACTTGGTGTACTTTTAGCTACTTGTTCTATCATCATTAATAATTCATGTGCATCTATACAAATTACACATTCATGAATAATATTATCTTGACACATTAATACATGGAAACAAACCTCTTCTCCATTTTCTGCCATTTGGGTTAATACTCCATAGTCAAACATGGTTAGACCATCTATTATGCTTGATGAAGAATTATAAATATGGTCTATAACTTGATATGGTTCACTCCAAACTCTAAAGATAGCTTGTGGATTGGAAGGTAGGTATAAAGAGAAATTAAAATAAGATACATTTTCATTGCTTACATCTGTATTATACTTTAAATCTTTTATCACTATTTCTTTTTCACAATCTACTATTTCAACATTAATATCTACGGTAAATTCTTTATAACAATCATTGCACTTATCATATATTCTAAATGTAGCAGAAGAAGCTAAAGGATCTGTTACTTCAAATTTAAAATCGAAAGTTTTACAATCTCCTGGAGATACTGTCAATGGGAAATTATTTGTTCCAAGAATATTTATTCCTGAGATTAAAGAACTTAAAGCATCAAAACATGCTGTGTTACTGCCATTATTACAAATAGTCACATCCACTTTATAAATTATTCTACAATCTTCTATATATTGAGTTGGAGTTACTTTTATATCAAAGTTCTGTGTAGGTTTCATTTTAATTAACGATTATCTTCTTGGAATAAACATTCTTATTAGTTATTATTTTTAGTATATAAACTCCTTTTGAAAAAGCAGACAAATTCAACTTTCCCCTTTTCGTTTTTAGTTTTTCACTTTTCAAGAGAAGTTGTTCCAATCATTCCCTTAACTCCACGAGTTTGATGATAAGGATCGCAAGAAGCAAAATTTGCTAATCTTATTGCAATAGAGTTTGGTGATCTTCCTAATAACTTAGCAAGTTCTACAACTTCAAAGGTTCTGGATTGGATTTTCCCAAAAGGAAGTTTTAAATACAAATTAAAAGTCAAAATTAACTCTTCTCTTGTCCATAGATTAGCTCTCATCTATTATATTATTTTTTATTTTCTTTCAATCCTCAAAACTACGCAAAAAACATGAATAATAGATAATAATATCTGAAATACTTATGAACTAAAAGAGGTTAATAAATCCAATAAATTTAATTACATAAGCAAAAAAATAACTCCTTATTTCAGCAAAATAGAATAAGGAGTTAGCAAATTAGAATAAGGAGTTAGCAAAATAGAATAAGGAGTTAGTAAATTAGAATAAGGAGTTAGTAAATTAGAATAAGGAGTTAGCTAAATAGAATAAGGAGTTAGCAAAGGTTTTTTTTAGTGGTAATCAGTAGGGGTAAATTGGGTTTTGGTTTATCGTGTTGTTTATTGATATGTAGTTTATTAGGAGGTGTTTTGTAGGGGTAGTAGGGGTAAATTTGCATTTTTAGAAACTTTCTTACAATTATGCTCAAAAAATGTTTATGGTTTTCAAATTGCGTATAACTTTTAAAATTCACTTTTTACTCCTACTACTCCTACTAAAACTGCTATAACTTTATATAAATCATACTATTAAACCACATTTTCAATTTCATCAAAGTCCACCTCTTTTTCTTTTGCTATTTCATAATTTTCTTTCTTAACTAACAGGTATCTTTTGATGCCATTTGACATTTTAGTTCTTGGATTGAGTTTTGATAACTCTTTGCCTATCTTTACTGTTGTGATTTCTTTATTGCTGTATGAGATGTTGTATGTTATATCTTGCATTATATCGGAGCAGGAATAAAACTCTGCTTTTTCTACTCTTAATAGTGATGGTTTTGTTGATGGTAGTTTAAAGTATTTTAGTATTAACTCTTTTGTTAGACTTACTTGAACGTATTTACTGTTTTCTAGTCTTCTACGTGCAATTTCTTCTTTGGTTTCCCAATATACAAAGCCTTCTTTTTGGAGGGCTAAGGCTTGGGCATAGACTTGGTCAAGATTTATTTGCTTGGTGTAGTCTATCTCTAAGGCTTCGTGTGCCCAAAATCTTCTTTCGCCTTCTTCTCCTGAGAGGAATTGTTTATCATTGAGGGTTGCTATAAAGGAGGCTCTTCTTGGGAATTTTTTCTGATTTTTCCCAAAATGTACTCTTTCTTGTATGCTTGCTCTTGTTAGGAGTTCTTTGATAAGGTTTATGTCATTGGTGGTGTAGCGTGATAGTTCTTCTATGCTAATTAGCACATTTTGACTTAGTTTGAAGTTGGTGTCTTTGTGCTTAAGGTCTAAAGGGCTATCGGTGAAGTGTTCTTGCCATTCTGGAGGTACAAGGTTTTTTATCCATGTTGTTTTACCTATTCCTTCTTTTCCTGTTATAACAAGGCAGTAGTGATTTACTGCTTTTTCTATTAGGAGTGAGGATACAATTGCTACCATAAATTTCTTTAGGTCTTTTGCCCACAGGTCTTCATTGGTGGTTTTGATGGTGCTGGCTAATTCTCCTATATGGTCTTTTTTGTCCCATGCTGGTAGTGAATTGAGCTTTTCTATAAAGGGATCATATTCTTTCACCTCTGTTGTTTGCATTATCTTCTCAACATTTATTTTTCTTGCTATGGGCAACTGGTCTGTTATGTATGTTTGAATGGTGTTACATATTATTTCTTCATACATTTTCCATTTTGGATTCTTATCTTTCTTATCCAACACTTCAAAGCAATTTGTTACAATGTTATTTCTTATATCAAATCGCTTTTTAAACAACTCTCTAATTTGGTCATTGGTTATTTCATCAGTCTTCTTTGGCTTTTCTTTAGTGCTCTTTTCTCTATTACCTGCTTTTTTGGACTTGTAAGCTGAATTGAAAGTGGTTTTTATTTCATCATAATCTAAATCGGAATATTTATCCAAACAGAAATCAAAAACAACAGCTTTATCGTGTCCTTTTGAAAAGGCGTTTTGGCTGAAGTAATATAATGAGATATTCCTATTGCCTTTTTGATTGGGGTGAGTTATCAGGGTTTCATCGTATAATAAATTCAATTCTTTGTTGGTAATGTCTAAAGGTTTTGCTTCAAAATTAAGATAGGCGTTTGGATCGTAGCTTACAAAACAAAGCCTTGTTATATCCTTAACTTGTGGGTCGCCAACAACATTGTATTTCTCTTCAACATATTTGTTTACCTGCTCAAACTTTTGTGCATAATATTGAGCTAAGGCATCATAGTTTTTGTCATTAAGAAATTTATCAACCTTTTCTTCTTTTTTCAATCTGTAGAAAATTTTAATTCCATCCCCACTTGGAGAAATAAAGAATGAAAATGTATGCTTGTCTTCTTTTAACAAGGTGCATATTTCTTTTATCCTTTCTTCATCTCCCACATGGTCAAGATCTACACCAACAATATATTGAAAACTGTTAATGTATTCTTTTCTCCTTTTTGCTTTATAGGTTGAGCAATAGGTGAAAGATTGCAAGCTCTTTTTAAGCTTATCGTATGTTTGTCTGTCTCCATTACTTTTAGCCTTTCTTAACTCTATAATAGTTTCTTTATAGGTGTCAGATTTGATGTCTGTAATTAAGTCATCCCAAACTATATCAAGGTTAGGAGAGCCTGCAAGATTATTGAAAATTGTAATTTGTTCCATAAGCTTATTTGTTTTCGTTAATTATAATGTTACTAATTTCCTCTATCTCTTCTTCGGTGTATCTTCTTTTGACGTTTTGGGTCAAAAGGCCGTGTTTCTTTCTCAAACGATAGAGGGTTGCTTGAGAAATTTGCATTATCCTTAATACATCTTTTTGTGTGTATTTGGGTATCTTACTTTCTTGTATCATAATTTTATTATTTAAATTTGTTATTTGGTATCCAAGTAATTAGCTTGGATGTTTTGTTAAAAAAATCTGTGAAAATAGTATAATAGTATGTCAATAATAGTCATGTAAAATGCTATTAAAATAGGTGAAAACTTGAAAATTTGATATAAAAAAGCTCTTAGAATTAGAGCTTAAAACTATGAAAGGATTCTATAGTTATTTATGGAGAAGAGAATGGATATGTAATTGATTATATCAATTGTTTTTTTGGAAAACTCTTCTTCAAGATGTTTAATTACTGAATTGTTGATTGAGTTTTTCAACTTGTATATTATTACAAGCATTATTGCAGGAATAATGGAAACAGCTTTTTTAGGCTCATCATTCTTTCTTTTTTTAGTAAATTCGTTACGATTAATATCAACCAATAATGAATTTAATAAAGAACTAAAATCCAAATACATCTCCCGAACATCTCCTGAATGTATTTTAGAAATAGAAGCTAATTTTACTTTATTTCTTTTCCGTCTTAATCTATATCTATACATGCTTTTGTGTTTTTCTTTTGTTTTCAAAATTGTAATTTTTCTCATAAATTATTGTTTAAGTTTTAAATCATTTATCTTGATGCAAATATACAAATTTTTTTAAGTATATTCAATATTTTGAGAGAGTTTTTTTCGAAAAAATAACAAAAAAAACATTTCAAAGCTATTCAAGACAATTCAAATAAGGTCTATATGGTTGTAATATAGATATATAATGATATTTTTTGTATCTTTGTATTGTGGTTGAATGGAGACTTAGAGTTACTGAGTTACCGAACTACTTAAATTAATTTATTCATTAGAACCTTTTGCAGTAGGTATAGGCTAAAACTGTTTGAGATTATGATTAGATACATTAAGGTTACAAAGAAGATTGTAACAGGACAAAATCAAGGTATGAA
>JAQUYR010000060.1 GCA_028691715.1 Bacilli bacterium
TTATTTATTGATGAAAAAGAATCCTTAAAATACTGGTTAGAAAGAGAATTACTAAATAGAGCTATCTATTCTGGTTATGTTAACGTTGATGATTACCAGAAAAAAATTCACGATATCCAATTAGAAATATTTAACAAAGAAAAAAATTTACGAAAAAGCAAAGCATCAAAAGATGATTACTATGAATTTGCTGTTTGGGCCTCTGAATCGGAACAATCTCTTATCGATAGTTATCAAGATGTCATAGAGAATGTCAGGAATGGAAGTATAAAAATGAAGGGCCTTTGGAAAAAGAAAACTAAAAAATTGCTTTTAAACCAAACTACCTTTAATATTAAAAAATAGAACTTTTTATCAGTTCTATTTTTTTATCGATATTTTAGAATCATCTAAGATATCACCAGTTAGTAATTTGCTATGAAAATCATGATTAATTTTGATATTTTCAGAATTAGCATAGCAATATTTACATTTATGTAAGCAGGTATTATATACTCCAATATCAATGCTTGAAAGGCAATTACATTCCTTTCGCTGATATTTATCTTTTATATAGGGATACTGTTTTCCAATTATCTTGGAAATTAAATTATCATCAATACATTTACTCTTCTTAATATCATATTTATTGATATCAATGTCCTCAGAGCAGGTTTCAATCACTAAATCATATTTCTTGGCTATTGCAGTTAATCCCTGGATTACTCTTTCCCTTTCCTCTTTTGTAATAGTCATCATCTCAATATCTTGAAGGTTTTTCTTTATTTTATCATAAATATCAATAAAACTGATGATACACTTCGTGGTGTAGTCATGAATTCTTTCAGCAATTTTCTCAAAATACTTAAGATGATACTCAATGGTATATTTTTTTGTTAAGATAATAGGATCATAGCGCCATATAACTCTATCTCTTCCAATTTTCTGTGATAATTTAATAAAAGCATTTATGATGATATCATTTTTAGAAGGAACATCGGGTTCAATATCTCTTCCATATGAATTAAGAGTAAATTGAAAATAATAATTATAATCCTTCATTTCTTCTATTTTTTCAAGAAATGGTAGTGGATTTTTAGTCCAAAAAACAAAGCAATCTATATCTTTAACCGCTACTAAATATACTTGTTTGTTGTTAAACGGATTAGCAACATAAAAGGCCCCTTCTTTCAACCTATATAAAAACCAGTCCATATAAAATGCGGGGATGTCGGTTCTTCTGCTAGCAGATACTATCATATTTGATCAACCTTTCTTGATAATTATACCATAAATTAAGAATAAGTAATATAAGCCTTTTGATCAAAAAAACTCTAGATATCTAGAGTTTTTACCAACAATTCTTTACTTTTTCAGCAAATCCCAACATATTCTTTATTACAATAGTCTTTTCACCACAGATCAATGTTCCCGAGAATCTACCAAACACTTGGTGCTGAAGTGATTTGATCACCAGAAGATTAGTATTATCGCAGCGGTCTAATATTGGTTTAAACTTGAGTTCTACCTTTTTATCGCTAGAGGTAAAAAGCCATTCATTCATATAAATATCTTTACCTTTGGCATCAGTTGGTATTCTAAATGTCACTTGTTCAGTTTTATAAGCTTCACCATCATAGAAAATCATATTTTCTGTAGCACTTTTAGTATCGCCAAAACCATAGCCAAGATTAAAGCCGAGAGTCTTGTCACCAATTTTTCCTGACATTGATGCCCAATACCAGGTATTATTGTAGGTCCAAACCCCTCTTCCCCAATCTAGAACACCAAAAGAATCATCAGTCTTGAAATTGTAGACTTTTTCACCTAAAGTTGCCTTACCATCAGCTTTTAAACAGTTGATCTTCTGATTATAGTAAAAGTGTTTTTTCTTAATAAATGGGGTTGCGATTACTAGCGAATCTGTTGATTCATCCACTAGAGAAACATCACAGTTAAAATCCTTTCCCTTTAAGAAATCCTTCATTTTACAGACCAAGCGCCTTTTTTCACCATCGTTGAAGAAAGATATTTCAAGTTTACCTGATTTAAAATGACAATCTCCTATTTTGGAAGTCTCTGGTAAATTGGTTTTTCCATTTGGAAAAAGAGTAAGAGTACTCTTTGTTTTCCAGAAGCCATCTCTAAAATCGAGAACAGAAACACTTCCTATTCCCATATATGAATTATCAGCAATTGTCAGAGCAATCCCATAAAAATTATTACCGATATAGTAATAATCCCACTCCTTGATTCTCATTTTACTAGCTTTTATATCCTCACGGCTATATTCTCTAATTAATGTTGTGGCATATCCCGTGTCTTCAAGATTACCAAAAACATTGAGCAATTTTCCTTTTGTTAATTTCTTTTGTTCCATATTCCCTCTTTTTATATATCAAATCTAATCGGTTCAAAATGAGGATCTTTTTTAGCTGTTTCTTCGCTTGTAATCTGAGCAACTCTCGTTGATGCAGCTGCGGCTAAAGCTCCAACAACATCATCTAAAAAAGTATGACACATCTCATTATCACCTTTACCATGATCATTTAATTCCTTGACAATCCCTGGTTTATTTACATCGATATCACCAAAGTTTGTCTGACCAATAACACCATACATCGATGCGATATTCAAGCCGAAAATCTCATCAATACCAAACATTCCCAGATCAGCTCTAATTATTTCTTGAATTGGAGAACGAAGTTTTCCCTCTTCACACAAGCGATCAATTTCAATGCTCAGTTGAACAATATGGAAAATATCCCGATATGATAGAATCTTTTCAACACTTTCCACACATGTTCTCATAGAAATATTGGGATTATACTTACCCTGTTGACGATAAGCAACTTCAGCAATATCGTTAATGGTAACTCCCCGTTCAAGCAATAAATCGCGATTCATTATAAACATTTCTTCTCTTGAAAAATAAATTCTGTCTTTCATAATATTTCTCCCACTTTTTTATTTATCTGTAACATTTTTCTTCCTTGTCCATTAATAAAATCACGAACCATAATCCTATTTCTTGATGGCAATTGAATTTCTAGAATAGAAATTGCTGTATTGTCAGCGCAGCTAATATCAAAACTATCCTTATCAATAGCAATAATCCTACCCACTTCTTCGTGGTGATTTCTTTTGCTTACTATACTATTATACACTTTAATTATTTGATTATCAATAATAAAATAACCACCAGGGTTTGAAGATAATCCTCTAATGCGATTGAAGACATTTATAGCATTGGTGTTAAAATCGATTTTTTCGTCTTCCTTTGTTAAATTGTAAGCATAAGTCACTTTTGTTTCATCCTGAGGAGTAGCTATCAAGCTACCTTTTTCTAAACCATCAATGACATCAAGAATCATAGCAGATGCTAATATGCTCAGTTTCTTAAATAAAACATCCTGATTATCACTATCCTCTATCTTTAATTTCTCCATCCGTAAAATATCGCCAGCATCCATCTTTTTTGCCATATACATAATGGTTATTCCGGTTTCCTTATCTCCATTGATTAAAGCTCTTTGAATAGGTGCTCCACCTCGATATTTAGGCAGTAGCGATCCATGAATGTTAATCGATTTATACTTTGGATGATTGAGCACTCTTTCCCCTATTATTTGTCCATAAGCAGCGGTTATGATCAAATCAGCCTCTGTATCTAAAATCTTTTGATAATCCACTCTGATTTTTTCTGGCTGGAAAACCTCACATTTATTTTCTAAAGCCCATTCTTTTACAGGGGAAAATATTTTTTCTCTTTTCTTGGTATTGTATTGATCTGGTTGAGTAACCACCAGAACAATGTTATGCCTCTTAGAAATCACTTCCAGAATTGGAACAGCAAATGTTGGTGTTCCCATAAATATAATCTTCAATTTCATCACTCCTTAATTAAAATAACGGGGATAGCGTTCAAATATGATGGTTAATTGATATTGGGTGAGATTCTTCGTCACTTCATCAATAATCCGATTAACCTTGGCAAAATCATTATGTTTAATTATCAACTGCACTCCCATATACTTGGTTAGGTAGACTGGACCCAAAACAGTCCCTTTTTCTTTGAAGAGATAATTAAATGATTTTTTAAAGGAATTGGCATAATGATACATACCTTTGAAATCACCACTGATTATCAAACGATTTGCCTCAGCAAATGGGGGATAGAAACATTCTTCGCGATATTTAATCTCCTGATCATAAAATCCATCAAAGTCATTGTTAATTCCACATAAGATGGCATAGTGATTTAAGGTGTATCCTTGAATTATTGTCTTTGTGGACGTATATGCTAATGCTCTATTTAATAAACTATATGTCATCTCTGAAGCTTTAAAATCGTTTATATTGAGCAATCTATCAATATCAAGGATACCAATTAATTTAATGGCTTCATTTTTTAGTAATAAAATATTATTTGTCCCCAGTATGATGTCGACTTCCTGCTCTTCAATTTTTAGTAGAGCATTTTGATAACTTTCATAATCAGAGATTGTTTCACTATCCAGCTGTAAAACTTTAGCCTTAGGAAAAAGCTGTAAAATTCTTTCGTTTACCTGTTCCAATCCATAGGAAAGAAAATTGAGATCACTGCTTCCACACCTATTGCAATTATTAGTCGCCAGTTTATACCCACAATACCGACAGACTATTTGGTCTTTCTTTTTGTGATAAGTCATCGGAATTTTACATGAAGGGCATTTCACCACTGTTGAACAATTTCTACAGACAATATGACTGCTATATCCCTTAGCATTCAGGATTAACATGGACATTTCCTTTTGTCTCATTTTAGTAGCTATTTCCTGTTCAAGACGAGTGGAAATCATCATATCGCTTTCGCCGATATCATCCATCATGTTGACTAATTCAATATCGTTTTCTTTTTTAATATTGTATCTCAACAAAAAATACTTTGTCAGAAAATAATTGTAATATGTAACAACAGTTGGAGATGATGTAGAGAAGATAAGCTTTGCTTGATGAAAATCAGCCCTAAATTTTACAACTTCAACAATGTTATATTTTGGCGATGATTCACTATAATAATTTACATCTTCTTCATCAACAACAATAATCGCTCCTAAATCGATAATTGGTAAAAATGCACCGACTTTTGTGGCTATAATTAGATCAAACTCCCCATTTTTAACATTCATATAATTATCATAAAATTCATTATTGGAAATTTCACTTGAAAAGTTAACTATTTGATAACCAATCATTTTTTTCCTGAAGAATTTAAGCAGTCTGAAATAGGTGATCAGTGTTGGTGCTAATATCATAACCTTTTTATTGATCTGAAGAGCATCCTTAACAACATCCAAATAAAATTTAAACTTGAAATCATCATCATTACTATACAGTAAAAATGGTTTTCCTGACAGGCGAAGATATTTTGTCCTGACTTCCTGCTCATCAAAAATATAATGATCGTTGATAATTGGTAGTTTTTCTGCGGATACCTTCTTTATTACTATCCTTTCATCAACATTGAGATAACCTTGGGTGGTTAAATTGTTTATCAGTTCCCTCGAGCAGCCAACATTTTCTCTTATTTCATCCATTGTTGATTCAGGATTATTCTTTATGAAAGCCAAAGCATCATAACGCCTGATACTTAAATTGTCCAAATCATTTTCCTTATCAGGGTTAAAAGTGTAATGCTTTACTCTCTTATTTTTACCATATGAATAGTTATCATATGTTATCTCGATGTTATCCTTTTCGATTTCTTTTTTTATCTTTGGAAAATTCTTTAAGATTTCTTTGTCAATAACAATCTTATTTCTTCCCGAAAACATTAAAGCTAAATCAGCATCTAAACCGGGATAGTTCTTAATGTTGAGATATTTTCGATACTTGGTCTTTAAAAAAGAGGGGTACATCAGACTTAAAGCGCTGACCATCAGACATTTTGTGTCGATACTGATCTTTTTTGCCAACTCGACTTGCTCTATAGTTAATTCTTTATCAAAGTCTAAAACATCGATGATATCTTTTATTTGGCCTTCATAATCGACATCTTCAACAATTTCGATTATATATCCCAGAATTTCTCTGACACCAAAGCTGACTAAAACTCGGCTGCCTATGTTTACATAGTCGTGGTATTCTTCTGGTATTCTATAGGTATACATAATATCAACATTAGATGATTTGACATCAACGACAACTTTAGCAAACATCAACTACCACTCCTTTTCCTTCAATTGACTCTCTATAAACATATTAGAGTTCTAGATGTCTAATTATTTTTAATTACAATAATATATTATCATATAATCCAAGTAAAATAAAGTAAAAAAAATTCCTGAATCAGGAATCAATTTTTGGGAGCAAGTTCTTCAACTTGTTCAACCGCATCTGTTATAATAACCTTACCCTCAATTATTTCCTCCAGAGCAATACCAATACTACGCTTATTGTGCGGATTGGTAATCAGTATGGATGCTCCGTGTTCAATCTCTCGGGCTCTCTTAGCAGCACCAACTACTAATTTATACTTTGATTTTGTAACTTCGATAAGTTGATCAATTGATGGATATCTCATTCCATCCTTAGAATTTCTCATTTTTTTTCACCCCCAATAGTGAATTATACTTATATATTGTTCTTTCTGTACGAGCATGTTCAGCCCTAATTATAGCCATAATCTTGTCAGCAGCATTCTTAACTTCATCATTCACGACGATGTAATCGTATTGATAAGCAAGTCCCAACTCTTTTTTAGCTTTTTCAATTCTTTCTTTAATATGTTCAGTGTCTTCAGTGCCCCTTGATCTTAAACGGGTTTCTAAAGCCTCATATGATGGTGGAGCAATAAAAATGAAGACGGCATCACCGACTCTTTCGCGAACCTGCATTGCTCCATTTACTTCAATTTCCAAGACAACTTCTTTGCCAGCCTTTAATTGCTCATCAACTTTTTCTAAAGGAGTGCCATAGTAATTCCCAACAAACTCAGCATACTCCAACATTTTGTTCTCTTTGATCTTCTTCTCGAATTCCTCTTTAGTGACAAACCAATATTCTCGGCCGTTGATTTCATCTGACCGGGGTTTTCTTGTAGTCATAGAAACAGAATAGACTAGATCGTGTCCTTCCATTTCGAATAAGGCACTTCTAATTGTCCCCTTGCCCACTCCAGATGGTCCAGATATCACCACCAATAAACCTTTGTCATCAAGTTTCATACGAATACCTCATTTATATTAAATATATTATACACCAAATATTGTAAAAAGGAAAGCCTTTTTTACTAATTGACAAAAATTTCAAATCTGAATAACGTTTTCAAATTCTTTTTGAAATTATTCTATTTTTGTGTTAGAATATTAATGAGGTGTTTTTATGAACATTGATGGTGTTTTTTTACATTATTTAATCGAAGAGCTTAAA
>JAQUYR010000061.1 GCA_028691715.1 Bacilli bacterium
ATATATCATCAGTGCTGTTAGTAAAAAACAGTATCCCAATAATAATCACCTTCCAGAATTCGTCTTTTTGGGAAGATCAAATGTTGGGAAAAGTAGCTTTATCAACGCTATTACCAAAAGAAAGATGTTAGCTCGTACATCATCAAAACCAGGGAAAACCCAAACGATAAATTTTTTCTATATCGATGAAAAATTTTATTTTGTTGATGTTCCTGGCTATGGCTATGCTAATCGTAGTCAGACGAGTAGAATGGACTATGGAACATACATTGAGGAATATCTGACTGAAAATCCTCATCTAAAGATTGCTTTTTTATTGGTCGATACAAAAGTAGGCCCAACTAAGGATGATATCTTAATGTATAATTATATGAAGCATTTACACCTGAATATCATTATCATTGGAACAAAGGCTGATAAAGTGGGAACTACTTTTATCACCAAACAGAAGAACATCATTTGCCAGACTTTAGATATTGATGAAAAAAAAGTGGTTCTCACTTCCTCAACGACTAAATATGGCTTTGATAAGATATATCAGATATTAGAAGAGGCTTTAAACATGTAAAAAATGAGAGTAACTATTGACACAAGTTACTCTTTTTTATTGTATAAATTCATTATTTCCTTTATAATAGTAGTGGTGAGAAAATGTTAGAAAAAAAGCTCAGAAGTAAATTAATATATCAGGGAAAGATTATCCGAGTGCGATCTGATGATGTCATTTTAGAGAATGGTGTGAAAACTATCAGAGAAGTAGTTGATCATCGTGGTGGTGCTTGTGCTTTGGTCAAGACTAAAAATAAGGAGATACTCTTTGTTAAACAATTTCGTTATGCCCTAGGGACTGATGTTTTAGAATTACCAGCGGGAAAAATTGAAGCAAATGAGGATCCCCTGACAACAATAACCAGGGAACTTATGGAAGAGGTGGGAATTAAAGCCACCAAAATTGAAAGCATGGGATACATTCTTCCAACTCCTGGTTATAGCAGTGAGAAGATTTACTTGTTTTATGTTGAGGAATATGAGGAATGTCCAAGTCATTTCGATGAAGATGAATCTTTGGAAGTGATATCTCTATCGATAAGTGAAGCCTATCAGATGATGGAACAATCACAGATAATCGATGCTAAAACATTGTGTTTATTGGCGAAATGTCAAAAAAAATTAATGTAGACGTTTTCATGTGTTTTCTGCACAGAAACACTTGTTTTTATAATAGAAACAATATATAATATCCATATTACTATAAAATGAGGTGAAAGTATGAGAATTATTGCCAAACACGCTGCTGGTAAAGTATTAAAAAGCGATGGATTTCAGATATCAGCTGATGCTAAATTAGCTAAGAAAAAGAATCCAGAAATTATTGATGGTACCCTGGGAACATTCTATTTTGAAGATGGAAGTTTTCGAACTTTCCAAACTGTTCATGATGTGATGAGTAAACTTAAGGATGAAGATGTTTATCTGTATTCTACCAGTGATGGTGGTCCTGCATTTAAAGAAGCCCTTTTAAATTGGACTTTTAAGCATATTCGTAAGGAGATTGAAGAGAATTTTAGTGTTGCGGCTATTCCAACACCAGGAGGAACAGGAGCTCTTACAAGTGCTGTCTTCAATAGTTTAGATCCAGGTGAGACATTATTAATCCCTTCACCATGTTGGGGACCATATGTTGGTATTGCTACAAATAGAGCTTTTAAAATCGAAAAGTTCTTTATGTTTGATGGCGATAAGTTTAATCTTCAAGGATTTATTGAAAAATGTGAAAAAATTATTGCTCTGCAGGGAAAAGTTGTCGCTATTATCAATGATCCATGCAATAATCCTACTGGTTATACAATGACCAAAGAAGAATTAGCAGGCATTATTGAATATTTTAACAGCAAAAAGGATATTCCTTGTGTTTTGATATATGACTGTGCTTATATGGATATGGCAGTTGAAGGTTTCAAAGAGACAAGAGAAAAAATGCGTGTTTTCTTAAAAGCCAATGAAAATATTTTAATCTCTATTGCTTTTAGTGCTTCAAAGACTTTCTTTATCTATGGACAACGTCTTGGTGGACAAATCCTTTTATCAAAGAATAAAGAAACAGTGACGGAATATTTTAACGCCTCAAATTATACCGCTCGTAATACATGGAGCAATTGTAATAAGGGAATGATCAGAGTCTTAGAAGAGATTACTAAGACACCAGCGCTACAGGAAGAATATGACAAGGAGTTAGCTGGAGTAGTAGATTCTCTGGATAAACGTTCAAAATTGTTCATGAAAGAAGCAAAAGAGGTTAATCTAAAGGCTTATCCGTATCAAGGAGGTTTCTTCATCACTCTTCCATGTAATAATAATATGGTGGTATTGGAGAAACTCGTTCAGGAGGAAAATGTTTATTTACTTCCTTTTGATGATTCTGTCAGGGTTGCTATTTGTTCGCTTCCTTTGAAGGATATCAAGGGATTAGCTATAAAAATTAAACGTGTAATTGAAAAATATTCTTAAGAAAGAAACCAAGCAGTGGAAACATGCTTGGTTTTTATTTGAAATATGTTGCTTTAGGCATTTATTTATAGTATTATTTTGGTAATGATATATAAGGCAAGTGTTAGGAGAAAATGATGAAGGAAGCCTATTTTTACGAAACGATTATTGGTAAAATTGTTATCTGTTCAGAAAATAACCGCATAATTAGAATTACGATGGGTGATGAAATTGATGATGGTTATCAGATTGCTCGGAATGATATTATTAAAAAAACGGCTAAAGAGATAAATGAGTATTTCTTGGGTAGAAGAAAAGCTTTTTCAGCTGAATATGAACTTCAGGGCACTGATTTTCAGATGAAAGTTCTTCAGGAACTGACTAAAATCCCCTATGGGGAAACCACATCCTATAAGGAAATAGCTATAAGAATTGGTTCTCCAAAAGCAACAAGAGCGGTGGGAATGGCGTGTAATCATAATCCCTTGCCCCTTTTGATTCCTTGTCATCGAGTCATTGGAGCTAGTGGTAAGTTAGTAGGCTTTGGTTGGGGATTAAACAACAAAAAATTTCTTCTAAATTTGGAGAAACAGACAAAAGCGACCATCAGGTAATCACAGTTAGTCGTTAATCTTTTAATAAATAATATTTGACTTACAGTGCTATTTGTAGTATAATAGACAAGGTTATTGGTGAAAGAATATGAAATGGTCTCTTCAACAATTATATAAATATAATGGTAAGCCTTTTGATTTCAAATTCGATTATGATTTCAAGGATTATATTAAAAACATTGATGATGTTTTGGATATAAAGGAAATCCATGTCGAGGGGACTGGCCAGAATCTATATGATGATCGTTTCCGCTTTGACTTACATATTACAGGATGTTTAATTTTGCAATGTGCGAGAACTTTGGATGAAGTCGAATTTCCAATTGATTTAGAAGTCGCAGAGGTTTATGATAAGGTTTCTGTTGGTGATGAAGATATTAGAATTATCGAAAAAAATACCATTGATTTAGAGGATGCTGTTTGGGAAGATGTTATTCTTGAAAAGCCAATACGAGTAGTACTGCCTTCTAGTGAAGATCTAGAAGAGGAATAATAAAGAGGTGAAAGTTAGACATGAGTATTTGTCCACAAAGACGTACTTCTAAGACTAGAAAACGTCAACGTCGTAGCCATTTTAAAATTGAAACTCCAGGTATGATGGTTTGTCCTAATTGCGGTGAAATGAAATTAGCTCATATCGTTTGTAGTGCTTGTGGTTACTATGATGGTAAATTGGTTAAGGAAATCAAAGTAAAGGAGAAGAAATTAACTCCGGAAGAAAAAGCTAAAGCTGAACGCGAGGCTGAGGAAGCTAAGAGAGTAGCTAAAAAAGCAGAAAAGGAAGCAAAAAAGGCTTCTAAGAAGGTTGAAGACCTTAAAAATAATTAAATATTATTTTAATAAAAACACTCGGATTGAGTGTTTTTTATTTTTTTAGAGAAAAAAATGATATTTTTTTTAAAAAACGCTTGCTTTTTAATTTTAACTGTAATACAATGTTAGTGGGGACATGTGGGGAAAAGTGGAGGTATATATGTTTATAGGACAATATCGATACAATTTAGATGAAAAAGGCCGCCTTGTTATACCTCAAGAATATCGAAAACAACTCGGAAATGAGCTGATTATAAATAAAGGCATTGAAAAATGCATCACAATATATAAAATATCAGATTGGGAGAGACTAGTAGAAAAGATCACCGATCTGCCTTTTAATCAGAAGGATAATCGTTTATTTAATCGTTATTTTCTGGCTAATGCATATCAAAAAGAACTGGACAATCAAGGTAGAATTAATATAGATAGCGATCTAATAAAACATTCAGAGATTACTAAGGAATGTGTAATAATCGGCGCTGGCAATGTTATTGAAATATGGTCAAAAGAAAAATGGGATGCCATTGATGCAAATCGAAGCAGTCAGCTTGATGAGATCAGTGAAAATCTTAAATTGTAGGTGAACCATGGCAAATGAGCACATACCAGTTTTATTAGAAGAAGCTATTGAGGGATTAAATATAAATCCCGATGGTATCTATGTTGATTGCACTTTAGGAGGTGCAGGTCATGCTAGCGAGATTTTACGAAGACTTTCTGCTCAGGGATTTTTATATTGTTTTGATCAAGATAACTATTCTATTCTGCGTGGGAAAGAAAAACTCTCAAATATTTCAGACAATTTTGCAGTTCTTGAAGATAACTTTCTTAATATTAAGAAACACCTTGAAGTTTTAGGAGTCAATAAGGTCGATGGAATTTTATACGATCTTGGAGTTTCATCATTTCAATTTGATATTGGAGAAAGAGGTTTCAGTTATAACTTTGATGCTCCACTGGATATGAGAATGGATCAGACACAGGGACTTGATGCCTATGCCATTGTTAACAATTATTCCTTTCAGGAATTAAAAAAAATATTTTATGAATATGGTGAAGAAAAATTTTCACCAGGAATTGCTAAGAAAATTGTTCAGGAGCGTGAAAAAAAGCCAATAGCTACAACTTTTGAACTTGTTGAAGTGATAAAAAGGGCTATTCCTGCTGCTGCTAGAAGAACTGGAGGTCATCCAGCAAAAAAAGTCTTTCAAGCGCTAAGAATAGCTGTCAATAATGAACTCGAAGTTTTCGATAAATCATTAAAGGATGCTCTGGGGATGTTGAATCCTCATGGAAGGATAGTTGTTATCACCTTTCATTCATTGGAGGACAGGATCTGTAAGAATGATTTTAAAGAAAAAGTAGAGGTTAAAATACCCAGGGGAATGCCCATTAAGGATTGTGACATAGTACGAGAGTACCGTTTGGTGAATCACAAAGTCATCACCCCAAAACCAGAAGAATTAGAAAACAATCATCGTGCTCATAGTGCGAAACTAAGAATAATAGAAAAACTATAGGAGGATACTACAATGTTTAGACCACTACCAAAACCAGTTTTACCTAGACCTAATAAGAAATAGTTTTGTTTATCGCTAAGCATATTTTTATGCCAGAATATTTATATTAAAAAAACTCGATTTTTTCGAGTTTTTTTTATTTTTTATTAATTTAAGTTAAATTTAAGATGAAGGGTAGATAATACTAGCAATAAAAGATAAAAGGAATGTAAAAATGAAGATTGAAAAGTTCAGAATTAAAAGTGAAAAGGTAATCGCCTATATCATTTTAACGATTTTAATCATTTCCTTAATCAGTGTTATGATAGTCAAAGGGGCATCAATTGATGTCAATATTCGGGAAACATTTGAAAGCCTTGACTTGACTACCACGATTAATGAAAATAGTAGCTATCAAATTACTTTTGTTGATGATGAAATTATTGCTCCTGACAATGTTGAGGTTTTAGATAATGTTGTGAGGATAGAGGTTGGAGGAACTTATGTCATCTCTGGGTGGTCAAGTGATGCCATAATCTATATCGAAGCTAGGAAACAAGTGGTTACATTGGTACTCGATAACTTGAATTTGACCAGTACGACGAGTTCACCAATAATTGTTGAGAATGCTAAAAAAGTCTTCATCAATCTGAAGACCGGAACAAACAATACATTGATGGATACCACTAATCATTTGCCTTATCTAAATGCTAGTGAAGAAGAGATATTAACCTCTGGATGTCTTTTTAGCCGGGACAACTTGACCATCAATGGTAGTGGAACATTGACAATTAATGGTAATTATTGCCATGGAATTGACTGTAAAGATATTCTAAAGATCACAGGTGGTAATATTATCATCAATGCTTTAAATAACGGCATTGAGGCCAATGATGCTGTTGAGATTATGAAGGCTAGTATCACCATTAATAGTGGTAATGATGGCATAAATGTAAAGAATACTGCTGATAGTAGTTTGGGGTATGTCTCTATTATCAGTGGCATAGTTGATATCAATAGTTATGGCGATGGTATCTTTGCAGCTTCAACCCTGGGGATTGCTGGTGGAACGGTTACCATCAATGCTGGTGTTGGTAATACCAATACTAAGGCGACTTCGGGAAAGGGTTTGAAATCTGTTAGTGCCATTTTGATTGCTGGAGGAGTGACAAATATCACCAGTAAGGATGACGGAATTCATGCAGATGAATATATTATTATTGATCTTGGTGAAATAACTGTAACTTCAGGTAATCACGGTTTGAAATCAGGGAAGGAAATCATCATCAATGATGGAAAAATGACGATTACTTCCAGTAAAGATAGTTTACATTCAGAAAAAAAGATCACTATAAACGATGGTGAGATCACTATTGATGCTAAGGATGATGGCATTAGAGCTGATAGCAAAATAAAAATCAAAGGGGGAATTATTAATATCGATAATTCCTATGAGGGAATAGAATCATTGAATGTCTTAATCAGTGGCGGAACAACTTATATAAATTCCAGTGATGATGGTATCAACATTAACTGTGCTGAAAGTGGTATGGGACAACAGACAAATACAACAACAACTTCATCAGGAATGTTAAAAATAACTGGTGGTTTCTTATATGTTGATGCTGATGGTGATGGTCTGGATTCCAATGACAGCATTCTTATAACAGGGGGAATTACTCTAGTATGTGGTCCAACAACTAGTGCTAATGGTCCCCTAGACTATGGAAGCAAATGCAAAGTAACTGGAGGAATATTGATAGCTGCTGGATCAAGTGGGATGTCACAGAATATTTCTAGTTCTTCATCTCAATGTGGTGTTCTGGTTAATTTTTCCTCAACATATGCCGCAAATAAATTGATCTGTATAACTGATAGCAAAGGAAGAGTAAT
>JAQUYR010000062.1 GCA_028691715.1 Bacilli bacterium
GACATTAAACAAATGAAAGCTGAAATTAAACAGCAGATGGAAAAAGATTGTGAGAATAAGGAGCAGATTGATGATAATGAAGAGAAGTGATTATATTTCTTGGGATAAATATTTTATGGGGGTTGCTATACTATCGGCTATGCGAAGTAAGGATCCCAATACCCAAGTTGGTGCTTGTATAGTAAATCCTCAAAAAAGAATTGTTGGGATTGGCTATAATGGCTTTCCCTATGGTTGTGAAGATGATGAGTTCCCCTGGTCAAATGAAGGTGAATTCTGCGAGACAAAATATCCATATGTTGTTCATGCTGAGCCTAATGCTATTTTAAATTCCATTTCATCACTTGAGGGATGTAGCATCTATGTTACTCTATTCCCCTGCCATGAATGTGTGAAATTAATCATTCAAAGCGGCATTAAGGAAATTGTTTTTTTAGATGATAAATATCAGGGAACAGATTCCGATTTAGCAGCAAAAAAAATGTTAAAGTCCGCAAAAGTCTCATATAGAAAGGTCAGTCCATTGCGATTGACTATCGAGGAATAATATGAAAGAATTTTTAAGAAGTACTTGGAGTGATTTCAGGGATTCCAAGTTGATCAATAAATTGATTACTTTTTTAGCTGTACTGTTATATATCTTTGTAATATGTATTAGTTTTATAAAAGTAAACTATGAAGTTATCACTCCGGGAACAATAAATTACACGGCAGCCTCTGTTGAGATTGACAGTGAAAACACTTCAGGGCTAATTTATACTGTTGGGGTATATACTCATACCAGAATCTCTTTGCTTCAATATTGGCTAGCGAAGCATAATAATGATTTTGATATCGATGAATTCGATCCCAATACTGATTTAGGTTCTGCTGCCCAAATAAAATTTGGAACTATATCCAAAGAAATAAGTATTAACAATGCCATAATAAATGCATATCAGGAAGCCTCAAAGAAGGATGATTCTATCTATTTGAGCAAAGAATATCTAGGAGTCATCGTCAGTGCCATAACACCATATGCCAAGACAGGCTTAGATTATTCTGATATCATAATTGCGGTTAATGATGAATCCTTCAATAATATTGATGAATTCAAGGCGCTAATTGAGAAATACTCCGAGGATGCTAATGATTTGATGCTCACGATAGTTCGTGATGAGGTTCAAAAAACTGTTTATTGTTCCTATGTCAACATTCCCGAGAGCTCTTATTTAAGCCTTGGTATTGCTGTATATGATCACTATAAACTGGATTCAGATAAATCAAATCCTAAGTTTTCTGTTGTTGATGAATATACTTCCATAGGATCATCTGGTGGAGGAATGCTCTCACTTGCTATATATAACTCGTTGTTACCTGAAGATATCACTAAATCCAAGAAGATTGTTGGTACAGGCACGATTGAACTGGATGGTACTTTAGGAATAATCGCTGGAGTAAAACAAAAAATTATTACTGCTAATAAATATAATGTCGATATATTCTTCGTGACAGCAACTAATTATGATGTTGCTAAAGCCGAATATGATCGCATTGGTGCAACTTTTGAACTCGTTAAAGTAACCTATTTCGTCGACATTTTAAATTATTTACAGGGATTGGAGACTACAAATGGGGAATAAGAGTTTATGGTCTCGTGGAAAAGAAGAAATGAAATTGTTTTATAATATCAAGTTGAAGCGTTCGACTAACATCAAAACATTTGTCTTTGGTTTAGTCGTCACTGCTCTATTGGTCTTTCCTTTTGCTGTGTTATTATTTCAGATGGTAACACTCAATTGGTATAAACCAGAAACAATTCTCATATTCTTAGCTATTGCCTGGGGATTATTAATGCTATGCAATGGTTTATCAAATTTTTTCACTGTTAAATTGGCCAAGTGCTATGCTCGAGATATGGATGAATTACAGGCTATTGATGAATATGCTATTTTATTCTACCAATCTCTGAATATCGGCTTTGGAATATTCGTTTTAATTGTCCTTATTTTTTATGGAATGATGGGGTGAAGTTATGAAAGGAAAAAATATGTTAATTGGAATTGCTTTAATAATACTATTTATTGTAATTGATCAAGCAACTAAAATAATAGCTTTTAAGTATTTCACCCAGATGCAGACCTATAAATGCCTTCCAGGTTTGTTTAGGATTAGTCTTGTTCAAAACACTGGTGGTGCTTGGGGCTTATTAAATGGTCGAATGTGGATTTTAATCACCATCACGATTTTATCGCTGGGATTATTCGCTTACCTGATGAAGGATTTTGATCTAAAGGATAATACTATGTATAGTGTTTGCCTAATTCTCATCATTTCAGGTACTATTGGAAATTTTATTGACAGAATTATTTTGGGTTATGTTCGCGATTTTCTTACTTTTGACTTTATGAGCTTTCCAAGTTTTAATTTTGCTGATATGTGTATGACCATTGGTGTTATCCTTCTGATGATAGAAATTCTCTTTGGAGCTACAGGTAAAAGATGGAAATAAAGTACTTTGTTTACCAAGAAGAAGAACCTCAAAGAATTGATAAATACCTAGCTAGTGAGATTGAAGAGACAACTAGATCTCTAGTCCAAATATACATCAAAGATGGTAACGCTCTTGTAAATGATAAAGTCGTCAAGGCAAATTATCTTTTAGAAAAAGGCGATGAAATAAAAATAACCATCCCTGATCCCATCTCTAACGATGTTCTTCCTCAGAACATACCCCTTGATATCTATTATGAGGATAGTGATGTCATCGTCGTCAACAAGCCCAGCGGTATGGTAGTTCACCCGGCAGTTGGTAATTATCAGGATACCTTGGTTAATGCTTTGATGTATCACTGTCAGGATCTATCAGGAATCAATGGTGTGATTAGAGCTGGTATTGTCCATCGTATCGATAAAGATACCTCAGGATTATTGGTTGCTTGTAAAAATGATTTTTCTCATAAAAATCTGAGTGAACAATTCTTTAATAAAACGGTATCACGAATATATTATGCAATAGTTTATGGTGTCATCAATCACAATTTAGGAAGAATTGAAGCCCCAATAGGTAGAGATATCCAAAATAGACAGCAGATGACAGTTGTTGAAAACGGTAAGAATGCTGTGACTAATTTTAAAGTTCTAGAGAGATTTAAGAAATATACTCTAGTTGAGTTATCACTGGAAACTGGAAGAACTCATCAGATTAGAGTTCATATGAAATACATAGGATTTCCTCTAGTTGGTGATCCTATCTATGGTCCTAAAAATGTTATTGGTGAACATGGACAGTTTTTACACGCTAAGACATTAGGATTTACGCATCCACGAACCAAAAAGTTTTTGCAATTTGAGAGTCCACTGCCAGATTATTTCGAAGAATTTTTAAAAGAAATCAGAAATGAAGAATAAAAAAAGCTTCATCATCTATCTCATCATAGATTGAAGAAGCTTTTTATTTATATTTTTCTAGATTTTTAAAATTTGTTTTAGCAATTGTATCAAAAAATTTCAATGGCTTTGTCTTCAATATCTTTTGAATAGCCAAATCAATTTTTTGACCAGCACCTTTAGGTAGCTCAAATCCAATTTCCTCAGAAAGTTTAGCTATATGTTCTAAGAAAATATAACGGGCGATGATGCTAGCAACAGCTACACTGACATATTTGCTTTCAGCCTTTTCTTCCAGTTTTACTTCGGTAACGACATCCTTTTCATCCTTTAAATATTCGAAATATTTATCCCTTGTTGTAAAGGCATCGATGATAATACCGTCGTATTTCTTAACTTTCTGTTGCAAATGGCGGATTACACTGTTATGCAAAAGAGCTTTAACCTTGTTCATATTGCAATTTTGGACACGAGTGATGTAATTAAATTTCAAATTATCCAGTAAGTGAACACTAAAGATGACTTCCTTTACTAAAATGGGACCTAACTCCATAATTTTACTATCTTTTAAGTCCTTTGAATCCTTAACACCAAGTTTTTTTAAAGCTCCAATTTGGTCTTTTTTAACAAAAGCACCAGCTACTACTATCCCACCGAAGAAATCGCCAGTTCCCACTTCATCAGTTCCAATAAGCGATAAGTCTATTGATAAAGAAGAGTTTTTGGGATCAGTTACTATTGGTTTAATATCAATAAGTTTACAAATATTGTTATAAACATCGATATCATTCCCCCCCTGAATTAATAAAGTAAGGGTTTTAAAAATTGTTATAGTCGATGTCTTGTATTTTGCCCTAAAAAGTGTATAATTATTGGTATGGGGAAGTGAAAATTCCTGGTATTGGTTTATAATAATTTGTGCTTGATCATTAGTTAAATTAATTGATTGACTCATATTATATCTACCTCTATAATCTTATTATAACACAAATCGAAAAAAAATGAAAGAGTTTTATCCGTATGAATAAATATCATAATACCCTAGAACTTAATAAAATAATTGAGTATATTAAAGAAGAAACAATACTCGATACCAATAAAGATTATCTCGATAATTTAGTGTTGATGGATGATATCGATGATATTCGTCAATCATTAGATGAAACCGATGAAGCAGTAAAACTAATACTGCGAATGCAAAGATTTCCACTATATTTTAATAGCCCACTCGACTATATCCTAGGGAAATTACATAAAAATGGAGTCGTTACCATCGAAGAACTATTGGAAATTGGAAAGTTCTTAGATACCATCAAAAACATAGAGATATATATCGACAATTTGGATAGCGCTGAAATTGAATGCCCTCTTTTTAAGATGCAAGCATCTTTATTATTCTATCCTAAAGATTTAAATCTGCGCATTAAAGAGATAGTATCACCATATGGTGAAATCAAGGATGAGGCGAGTGCTCTTCTTAGAGATATCAGGCGAAGAATAAAAGACACTGAAAAGGCTATTCAGAACAAATTACAGGAAATAATTTCTAAAAATTCTAGTAAATTATCCCAAAACCTCGTATCAATCAGAAATGATCGCTATGTCATCCCTGTTAAACACGACTACAAGAATTCTTTTAAGGGGATTATTCATGATCAATCCGCTTCAGGAGAAACCATTTTTCTTGAACCTCAGATTGTCTGTCAATTGAATAATAACTTAAATCAATTGATTGAAGATGAGAAAAAGGAAATCTATAATATCCTCCGGGAGATAAGTATTAAAATCGATTCCTTCTATGATTCCTTAATAGGAGGTTACAATGTTATCAAGCATCTCGATTTGGTCTTTAGTAAAGCTTGCTATGCTATTAGAATTCAAGCTAATAAACCTAAAGTTAATGACCAGGGGCTTGTTGATCTAATCAATTGCCATCATCCCCTATTAAATGTCAGCAATGTCGTCAGCAATAATATAAGTATAGGAAAAGATTATCAGGGAATCATTGTCACTGGTCCTAATACTGGTGGTAAAACTGTGCTCTTAAAGACCATTGGTTTGTTATCTCTAATGGTTAAGGCGGGCTTGCTTATTCCTTGTGCTGAAGAAAGCGATATTATGATCTTTGATAATGTTTATGCTGATATCGGTGATGAGCAGAGCATTGATCAAAATCTATCAACTTTTTCTTCTCATCTAAAAAACGTTATTGAGATAATGAATCAGGTAACAAATAATTCTCTGGTTTTACTCGATGAATTGGGATCTGGTACTGATCCAGCTGAGGGGTCATCTTTAGCTATCGCTATTTTTGATTTTTTGATTGCTAAAAAGTGTTTAGTTATTGCCACATCACACTATTCAGAGTTAAAAATACATGCCTATAACTCATCTAATATTATCAATGCCAGTGTTGAATTTGATGTTCAAACATTGAAACCAACATATAAGTTATTGATTGGAGTTCCTGGTCAGAGCAATGCTCTAAAGATTTCAAAAATTTTAGGTCTTTCAGATGAAATAATTGAAAAGGCTCAAAATTATGCCTATAAGAATAATAATGAAATAACCACTGTTCTTGACAAGTTGATCAAGCAATCGCATGAACTAGATCATAAGCTCAAGGTAATCGACGAAAAGAATCATTTATTATCTCAAAAAATCATCGAAGCTAACAAAAATATTGAAGAGACTTATCAGGATAAAAACAACATCCTTCATCAAGCCGAAGAAGAAGCAAAAAAAATAATTGCTAAGTCATCACAGAAGATTGAAGCAATTTTGTCCGAATTAAATGAGATGAAATTACGCGAGGTTAAACTCCACGAGATTGCTGAGGTTAAACATGAGATTAAGGAATTAAAAGAGAGTATACATGTTGAGGATGATTTTATTGAGAAAGATGAAGAAATAGTAGTCGGGTCTAATGTATATGTAGAGGGCTATAACTGCTATGGAATTGTCATAAAGATAAACAATAATAATAAATATGATGTTCAAATCGGAAATGCTAAAGTAGTTGTCGAGAAAAAGTCTTTGAAGATAAATAAAGAAAAGAATAATTTTAAACAAGTGACTAATAATCCTATATCAACCAGTTCTTCTAACATCAACGCTAAAAAATCGGTAAAAATGAGTTTAGATTTACGCGGCGAACGCTATGAGGATGCTATAGAAAAATTAGAAAAGTATATTGATGATGCAATTTATGCTGGTTTCTTACAGGTCAGCATTATTCATGGCTTTGGTACTGGAGTTATCAGAGAAATGGTGCAAAAGTTTTTAAAAAGCAACAAGTATGTTGAGAGTTTTCGCTACGGTGGAGCAAATGAAGGTGGCCAGGGGGCTACTATAGTAACTTTTAAAAAATAAGGAGATAATATGATTGAGAAAATTAGTGAAAAACAATTTAAAGAATTAAAGAATGACTATGTTGTAGTCGATTTCTATGCTAACTGGTGTGGCCCTTGTAAGATGATATCACCATTTATTTCAGAAATTTCTGAAGAAATTCCATTAGTAGCTTTTAAAAAAATTGACGTTGATGAGAACGAGGATTTGGCAAGTGCTCTCAATATCAAAAGTATTCCAACAATCATTATTTTTAAGTATGGTGAAGAGATCGATCGAAAAATAGGCTTTGCTTCAAAAACCGTATTGAAGAGTTGGATTCTTGATAAGACTGTCTATATAAAAAAATAGTTTTACAAAAAAATATTTTTTTGTTATACTATTATTAGGAAAGAAGTGCTATCAATGAAAAATCTAGATATTATCAGTTTTAAACATGATGGGGAACTCCATAGAGTATGGAAAAATGTTTTAAAAATTTTTGAAGATGAAGA
>JAQUYR010000006.1 GCA_028691715.1 Bacilli bacterium
CGACAAGCATTCCTCGCATATCAATATTACTTTTTCTCTCATAGTCTACCCTTTCCAAAGCCATATATTATTTTATCAAAATATACCTTTTTTGTCAAGAATTAAATAGCCATTTTTCAAAAACCACACCTAATTATTTATTAGAGATATTACATCTAATCTTTTTTTTAGCTCGGTAAATGGCATTGTATATTTTTCTATCACTACATGAAAATTCTTTAGCGATTTCTAGAATATCTTTGTTCTCCTCAAACATCTTTTCAAAAACATTTTTTTCAAGTTTTGTTAGATTTCTCTTCAGGTTATTATCAAATTCAAAAACTTCTTCTTCGCTTTGTTCTAGGAGATAATCAACATCTTCTTGAACACAAACATTATAAAAGTACTTACTCTCTTTATTGAGAATTTCTTTTATCTTTCTTTGTAAAATTAAATCAAAATATTTATTAAAGCTCTTTCTTTCAAAAGTATCATATGTTTCAATAGCTATTTTCAACATAATCAATCCTTCTTGAAAAAAGTCATCAAAATTCTTATTTTTAATTCGAAAATCTCTAATTCTTGTTCTGATTAGAGGCTCGTATTTTTTAAACATTATTTCCAATGCGTCATCGCTTTTTTCATTGATTAAATATAACAATTCGTAATCGTTATATTTATAAATCATACTATCTTTGTTGTCTCCTTATTTCATAAATCATAATAGCAGCACTAGTAGAAGCATTAAGCGAATTTATCTTTCCTGTCATTGGGATTTCAACTAGAAAATCACATTCCTCTTTAACCAAACGTGAAATTCCTTTTCCTTCAGAACCGATGACTAGAACAATCGGCATATCATATTTTATATCCCATATAGTTGTGCTCTTATCACTTCTTTCAGCGCCAACCACCCAGTATCCAGTTTTTTTTAAATCTTTAAGTGCCCTCGTCAAATTAGTAACTTCAACAACTTTGACATATTCAATAGCTCCAACTGAGACTTTTGCTACTGTACTGTTGAGTCTAACACTCCTATTCTTGGGTAAAATAACCCCATCGACATTGGTTGCTTCACAAGTCCTCAAAACTGCACCTAGATTGTGCGGATCCTCAAATCCATCTAGAGCCAATATTAAAGCATTTCTTTCCTTATTTATAATATCATTCATCGCATAATATTTATAATCATCAACTAAGGCAACTACTCCCTGATGAAGTCCTGAAACTAGTTTGTTCATTTCTTCTTTCTTGATTATACGATACTTAATATTACTCTTTTTAGCAATTTCAATTATTGGAGAAGAGGAATCCAATAAAAATAATTCCTCAATACCCTTTTCTTGTTTTAGTGCTTCTAAAACAACATTTTTTCCATATATATATTCACTCATTGTTATCCTCAATTGTCCTTATTGCTAATTTCATAATTTCTTCAAGCCTTGCTTTTTGCTCTGTTAAGTATAGGTATCCAATAAGAGCTTCAAATCCCGAACTATTCAGATATTCGCTCATTTTAAGATTTTTTCGAACAGCTAAATAATTGTGATTTCTTCCACGCTTATATACCACCAGTTCTTCTGGAGTAAAAACATCCAATATTTTTTCAATAATTTTATTATGACCACTAGCGCTAACATATTTTACTGCTTCTTTGTGCAAAGCATTTTGATTTGTTATTCCTTTGCCGAGTAAATATTCTCTAATATAGAGTTCATAATAAGCATCGCCGATAAATGCGAGATTAGCTCCATTAAGTAAATCGGCTTTTATACTCATAGCAATATTCCTTTATCAGCTATTTGTTTTCGTAAATTATCAGCTAAAACAAAATCTTTGCTCTTTCGCGCTTGTTGCCATTTTTCTACTAATTCTTTTTCATCATCTGATAGTCTGTTGATGGCGATATCCATTCCCAGAACCCACAAAAAATCTTCAAGTATTTTCAAAGCTTGCTTAAGGACATCCATCTCCCCTTGATTATTTCTGATTAAATTGTTGATATGCTTTGTGGCCTTAAAAATTGCAGTGATAGCATTAGCTGTATTAAAATCATCGCTCATAGCTTCATCAAATTCCTTTTTTATGCCCAGTAATTCTTGATCTTTTATCCCATTTAATGGCTTCATATCATCACATTCTAAGTCTATTTTTCTAAATAGGCTAATAAACGCCCGATTGATTTTTTCAAAATCAGTTGTTGCTTGAGCTAATAATTCGTCTCTATAATCAAGAGGCTGGCGATACGGAACATTCAAAATTAATAACCGATAAACCTGATAGCTAGTCCTATTTAATAATTCGTCTGCCCAAATAACATTTCCCAATGACTTGCTCATTTTCTCACCACCCATATCTATACGACCATTGTGCATCCAGTAATGGGCAATACTATGATTATGAGCACAAATTGATTGAGCAATCTCATTATCGTGGTGAGGAAATTTAAGTTCTAAACCTCCTCCATGGATATCTATCGGTCCTTTAAAGATGTTATCAATCATTACAACACATTCAGTGTGCCATCCGGGACGGCCCTCACTCCATGGTGATTTCCATTTAATTCCTTCTTCAGTTTTTTTCCAAAGAGTAAAATCAATGGGATTATGTTTCTTTTCATTTGGATCAATTCGAGCACCATTGATCAAATTTTCAATTGTTTGACCACTAAGCCTTCCATATTCGCTGATCTTTGCTACATCAAAATAAACATCACCATCAATTACATATGCTCCATCTTTTTTAACCAATAAATCGATAAATTCCACAATTTTATCAATGTTCTCAGTTACTTTAGGATTGGCATCATGAGGAAGGCAGTTTAATTTTCTATATGTCTCCTTAATAGCTTTAATATATCTTTCACTAATCTCAGTCTCAGAAACATTTTCTTGTTTAGCTTTAGCAATAATTTTATCATCTATGTCAGTAAAATTTGAAACATATTTAACTTTATATCCCATATATTTAAAAAACCTAGCAACAGTATCAAAAAAGATAACCGGTCTTGAATTTCCAATATGGATATAATTATAGACTGTTGAGCCACAGACATACATTGAAACTTCATTTTTATGAATCGGTATAAAGTCCTCTATTTTATTTGTTAAAGAATTGTATATTTTAATCATGTTTTTCACTCCAATTCAACATTTTTACACATAATTATTATATAAGAAATGGCGACTATTGTAAAGCGATAATATTTTTTTTCAAAGAATAAAACAAAAACAAACTATTGCTAGTTTGTTTTAAATAACTTTTTGCTTTTTAGGAATGATAATAGTAAATTTTGTCCCTTTGGGTTCATTATGATTAACAAAAATTTTCCCAAAATGATCCTTGACGATCACTTTTGCAATTGCCAGTCCTAAACCATTTCCACCAGTTTCACGGCTTCTCGCTTTATCTTCGCGATAGAACCTTTCAAACATTTTCTTCTTTGTTTCCTCACTGATACCTATTCCAGTATCAGCAATATCAATAGTAAATTCACTATTATTTGTTGTTAAGCTGATAGTAATACTATCGCCTTCATTAGTATATCTCAAGGCATTATCAAGAATGATTACCAGTAATTGAACTATCTTATTATGATCCACATTTGCTTGAACATTTTCCAGATTTAAAATAAATTCCTTCTTTTGAATTTCAGCAAGTTCTTTAAATATTGATGAAGTCTCCTGAATTAGTTCTTTGATGTCTGTTACCTCATAATTCATAACTTCACGGTTACCATCACTCTTTGCAAGCTGTAATAAATCGGTTGTCAATTTGCTCAACCTTGAAATCTCCTTTAGCGATACCGCAATATCTTCTGAGACATCATAAACTGTTTGCTCCGATTTTGTTAAGGTGTTTTCAAGTTTGCTCTGAATAATAGAAAGCGGTGTTCGAAGTTCATGAGAGGCATCACTGACAAAAGTCATTTGCTTATTCAACGATTCAACAATTGGTTTTATGGAGTTCATACTAAGTATTATGCTAGCAAAGGCACCAGCAATAATCATCATGATTGCTGAAGCAATGTATATTTTTATTATTTCATCACGCGAATTAATCTCACCATTGACCATTACCAGTATTTTAACATACCTGACAAGAGGGACATCAAGGTTTTGCATCTCAAAGGATAATGTTAAGAAGGTGTATTCCTGATCTCCAGTTGTTACAGTTGCAAATTCCTCAAATTTATCCAGACTATTAAAATCAATCTGAAAAATATCATTTGACTCTGCTTCCTGAACTTTTAAAATATATTCATTCCACAATTCCTCATTGACATCCCATCCTGGATAACCAAAGGAATCATTAATATTCGCATATTTATCGTAATCTTCAATTAAGTAAGCCAAAAAACTATTAGTGTAATATCTAAACTGACCATCATCAGTATAGAATATCATTAACATACGAGCATTGTTGCTCCCCCGGATGATTAATCTATCTGTCTCAGCGGAGTATTGGATATTATTCTTAACTATCTCTTCAGTTTCTAGCATATCATTCTTAATATCACGAAAGAATGTTTGATTAATCAAAGTGGTAGCTAAAACCCCAAGCAAGACAAAAATAGTAAAAAAGGCAATTAAATTAAATAATATCAGTTCATAATATTGACTCTTTATAAATTTTTTTTCTGAATTATTTCTCTTTTTCACTCCACATATACCCTACATTTCTTAAAGTTTTTAGATAAATATTATAATCGTACTCTTTTAGCACTTTTCTAAGATTGGATACATATACTTCAACTACGCTCCAAATGGTGTCGGAATCAAATCCCCATATCCTGTTAAACAATTGCTCTTTGGGGATTATTATTTCCTTATTTCTGACTAAATATTCTAAAATATCATACATTTTTCCAAATACTTCTAGTTTATCTCCATTAATTGACACTGTTTTATGTATGATATCAAATTTCATATCCTTAAAAACTAGTTGTAAGCCTTGAAAATTATTATTATATCTTCTAATTAAAGCTTCAGTCCTCGCTAACAATTCATCACGAAAAAAGGGCTTGGTCATATAATCATCCGCTCCAAGCTTTAGCCCCCTAACTTTATCATTCACTGTATCTTTAGCAGTCAACATTAGCACAGGACAATTGCTAAACTTGCGTATCTTATCAAGAATTGTAAACCCATCAACATATGGTAACATAACATCTAAGATAATCAGATCGTATATATCTTGTTCAGCCTGAAATAATGCCTCTTCTCCATCATAGACAGCGTCAACTTCAGCTAAATTTTTTAACATCTCACAAATACTATTGTTTAGATTTTTATCATCTTCAACTACTAAGATTTTCATAAAAATCACCTCTACCTAATATTATACAACAAATCCTTAATTAATTCTTAAAAAATTAAAAAAAGCAAGCATATAGCTTGCTAAATATACTAACGTTTTGAAAATTGCGGAGCTCTTCTTGCACCTTTAAGGCCATATTTCTTACGCTCTTTCGCACGAGGATCACGAGTAACCATACCAGCTTTTTTAAGAACTGGTCTAAAATCAGCGTTAACTTCCATTAATGCTCTTGTGATTCCATGACGAATAGCACCTGCTTGACCTACAATACCACCACCATTAACATTAACGAATACATCATAACTAGTTACTGTGTTTGTTAAAGAAAGGGGTTGTAAAACATCTAATCTAACAGCTGCAGAAGGAATATAATCAGCAAATTCGCGCTTATTAATCATTATTTTTCCACTGCCGGGAACTAAACGAACTCGGGCTATAGAACTTTTACGTCTACCTGTACCATAATATTGAACTTGTGCCATAATTTTTCTTCCTCCTAGCCCTTAAGATTATAAACTTCTGGTTTTTGTGCTTGATGTGGATGTTCAGGCCCAACATAAACAAAAAGTTTTCTATACATATCATCACCTAATTTTGTTTTAGGTAACATTCCTCTAATTGATGTTTCAAGAACCTTTTGAGGTTGTAATTCTAACATTCTCTTTGCAGTTCTGCTCTTTAAACCACCAGGATATCCTGAATGGCGATAATACATTTTGTCATCTAATTTACTTCCTGTTAAAGCTACTTTTTCAGCATTAACAATGATAACATAATCACCACAATCAACATGTGGTGTAAAAGTTGGTTTATGTTTACCTCTAAGTAGCACAGCAACTTCAGTAGATAAACGACCTAAAACTAAATCTGTAGCATCAACAACAAACCATTTTCTTTCAATTGTCTGTTCATTTGCCATATAACTTTTATTCATATTTTCCTCCTAGGTTTTGGTAACTAATTGAATTGTGGTTATTCAATTACAGAGGGCTCTTTTTATTGTGGGAAATAAAATATACCTCACATATAATACTATATTTGATGCTTTTTGTCAAGAAAATTCATTATTTTTTGCTTTTTAAACTTATAATTGTTAACTACTTATTTACTGATTGATATTTACATTTTCTTGTTTAAGAATAGTAATAACTTTTTGAATTTTATTATAATCAATTAAATCTCTTAAAAAATTATCCCAATTTATTATATTTTTTACTGTTATCCTTAGCCAATAAAATAGGATATTTTGTAGCATTTTTAGCCATTTTAGTTGTTATTATTTCCTCAATATTCAGATTATATTTTTCTGCTATTTGAATTCCATAGATAAAGACATCAGCAAGTTCTTCTGCCAATCTCTCAACGCTTTCAACATCATCGCTCCATTGATATAATTCTAAAAGTTCGCTAGCTTCCAGTACTAAAGACTTTGCAAGATTACTACCTGTATGAAATTTTTCCCAATTTCTTTCTTTTACAAAGCTATTAATCAAATCAATAATTTTTTCATTCATTTTCTCACTAAAATTCCTTTCATGTAGTCATCTTGATTATGAAATTCATATATCTTTCGAATTTCATCATCGGTACAGCCAATCAATATCTTGATTTCTGAATCTCTTTTTAATAAATCAACTGTGCAGATTATTCCCCTTATGTCCTTTTTAAGACTACCAACCCAAACGTCTATTCCTCCACCATCCATGGATTTTGTATTTTCTAAATATCCATAATCCAGTGGATAAATTATGTTTGAATACTTAGGGTGATGAGTTCCTCTTGGTCTATCGATTATAATTTTAGAAGATAATAATAATTCATCAAGTTTTTCCCAAAATTGTTGACTCATTTCTGTAGATTCATTTTTCATAAAATATCTCCTTACTGCATATTATAACATTAGGCTGCTAAAAAGGCCACCTGAGCGTGGCCAACAATCATTATTACTAGGCAATAACATTTCGATGAAATAATCCGTAGACTTGTTTTACTCCTGTATAAGTAATAAAACATGTAGGATCAATTTTCTTCGCAATATTTTTATATTCTTCTGCTTCATAACTTGAAACAACGGTTTCAAGAACGTATTTAGTCTTGTTTGTATATGCGCCAACTGCTGTATAAATAGTAATTCCATGATTGAATTTATTAATTAAAGCCTCGCGCATTCTATTTTTCTCTTCAGTAACTATTTTCACACTCATATATTTATAAATAGTATGAACTTTGTCAAGAACCAGTATACTAATGATTAGGCGAATGATTGTGTACACTGCAGTTTCTAGGGTACCAACAATACCGGCGACAATTATTACCACTAAATCTACACTTAAAGAAAATTTTGTAAAAGGAATATTTTTTTTAAGTGAAACATATTGGCTAATAATATCCATACCACCTGTTGATGAACCAGCCCTTAAAGCAATTCCACAACCAAGTCCAGTCAATAGACCTCCTAAGATTGAAAGGAGTATTTTATCACCTACCATAGATTGAAAAGGATTAATTCCAAAGTTAGTGTTTAAATATTCCAGTAAAGCAATGAAAATAACCTGCATCACAATCGAAGCTACACTTAGAATAGCAAATCTTTTACTTACTCCCCTATAACCGATTAAAAATAAAGGTATATTCAAAAGAGCAATAAAAATACTCTTAAATCCAGGCATCTGTTTCCCAAAAACATTAACAGCTATCGTTTCAATTATTTGAGATATTCCTGTTACTCCACCAGCATAAAAAGAACCTAAATCCAATATCCAGACAACACCAAGACAATATATCAGTGTTCCAACAAACATTCCTAATACTACGGATACATTACGTTTTTTAAAAAAACTAATAACGCTGTTCATCATTTTACCTTCTAGCTAATCTTAGCAAAATTGTTTTCTTTTAATATTTGAATTACTTCCAAGCTGTTTTTTGAACTGCTGGCAGTCAATATCATACCCTCTGATAAATGACCTCTGATTTTTACAGGTTTAAGATTAGCAACAACGACAATTTTTTTACCTACTAAATCAAGAGGAGCATAAAATTCAGAAATACCTGAAATTATTTGACGAGGTTTATCGTCAATTTTAACCTTCAAAATCAACAGTTTATCTGAGCCTTCCATTTTTGAAGCCTCAATAACTTCAGCCACTCGTAAATCTATTTTAGAAAAGTCTTCAATTGAAATCTCATTTTTTGTTGGTGCTTCTTCTTTTTTTGCAACATTTTTTTCTTGATGATATTTCTGCTCTTCCACTAAATCAAGACGCTTAAATAAAACTATTGGCTTTGTAACCACTTTAACATCAGAAGTTTTCCCATATTCCAGAGAATCAAAGGCTTGATTTTCTGGTAAGACACCCATTTCTTCAAACATTATCTTTGAAGTATCTGGCATTACTGGCATGACCATAATTGCTACCAAGCGCAAAACTTCATAAAGGTGATACATAACAGAATTAAGTTCAGCCTTTTTGTCTTCATCTTTTGCCAGAATCCATGGAGTTGTCTCGTCAATGTATTTGTTTGCTCGACTTATCAGACTCCAAACCTCAGTTAATCCATTTTGAAAGCGAAAATTAGAAAAATTCTCGTTATAATTATTGATTACTTCTTTGCTCAAATTCTCTAATTCTGTTGCGAAAGTATCACTTTTTTCTTTTGGTTTAATCACAACTCCATCAAAATACTTGTTAATCATCGCAATTGTTCTACTTAAAAGATTTCCCAAATCATTTGCTAAATCGGTATTATATCTTTCGATAAAGCGATCATAAGAAAATAAACAATCATTACCTAAAGGCATCTCTCTTGTTAAATAGTATCTAAGCGGATCAAGTCCATAACGCTTTGTAACATCAAGTGGATAGATGATATTCCCAACAGATTTTGACATCTTACCTTCTTTCATTAAAACCCAACCATGAGCATAAAGCTTAAATTTGATTGGAATATCTAATGCCATTAAAATAATCGGCCAGTAAATTGCATGGAATCTTAGAATATCTTTACCAACAACATGAACTACTTCGTCACCATTAAGCCAAAATTTATTATATAGAGTTTCATCCTTACTACCATAGCCTAAAGCTGTAATATAATTGCATAAAGCATCAATCCAGACATAGATTACATGGCGAGGATTGCTCAAAACAGGAATTCCCCATTTAAAGGATGTTCTACTAACGCATAAATCCTCTAATCCTTGTTCAATAAAGGAAACAACCTCGTTCTTTCGAGATTCTGGCTGAATAAAATCGGGATTTTCTTCAATATATTTCAATAATCTATTACTATATTTTTTTAGGTTTAAAAAATAGCTTTCTTCTTTAACCTTTCTAGTGGGCTTACCACAATCAGGGCAAATACATTCTTCACCAACCTGAGTTTTGGTAAAATATGCCTCACAAGCTACACAGTAATCACCCTCATAATATCCTAAATAGATATCTTTATTTTTTAACATCTTTTCAAATAGTTGTTGAACTACCTCGGTGTGACGGATTTCTGAGGTTTGAATAAAATCATCATTGGTAATATTCAAATTTTTCCATAACTCTTTAGTCGATTTAGCGATATCATTTACCATTTCCTGTGGACTTTTACCAGCCTTTTTAGCTGCTTCTTCTATCTTTTGACCATGCTCATCCATTCCTGTTAAAAAGAAAGTATCTATTCCTTTTAAACGATTATATCTAGCAAATACATCGCAAACAATTGTTGAATAGGAATTTCCAATATGAACATTACCACTGGCATAATATATCGGGGTTGTGACATAGCAGGTTTTTTTGTTTTTGTTTTCCATGACAATCCTCTACCACAACATCTTAAATACTTTATATTTTTCAAGAACAGGAGGAGTATCATCACCTAATGATTCAGCGATTGGAGCAGTAACAATTTGATTATTTTTTTGACAAACACAAACTCCGGTTTCTCCATTCATTAATGCTTCAACTGCTTTATAACCCATTTCTGATGCTAAAACTCGATCCTTTGCTGTAGGTCTTCCACCCCTTTGGATATGTCCAAGAATAGTTGCGCGAGCATCAAAAGGAGTTTTTTCACTAACCTCTTTTGCCAACCAATTAACATCGACCATATTTTCAGCAACAATAATAATGGCGTGATTTTTTGCTTTGGCTGCTTGAGTAACATTATCCAAAATGGATTCCAAGTCAAATCCTGTTTCCTTACAGACAACACATTCAGCACCAACAGCAATTGCTGTCCAAATAGCAATGTCACCACAATTTCTTCCCATAACTTCAATTATGCTACAACGACGATGACTACTCGAAGTATCTCTCAGTTTATCCACTGCTTCAACAACAGTATTTAAAGCTGTATCAAAACCAATAGTAAATTCAGTTCCACTGATATCATTATCAATAGTTCCAGGAACTCCAACAGTATTGACACCCATATTGGAAAGAGCTAAAGCTCCACGATATGTTCCATCACCACCAATAGCAACAACAGCATCAATACCATAAATAGCAAGATTATCAATCGCAACTTTTCTTACTTCTTCATTACTAAATTCTTTCAAGCGAGCAGTTCCTAAAAACGTTCCTCCAAGACCTAATTTTTCAGAAACCGATTTGCGATATAGCCTTTCAATCCTTCCTTCATACATTCCTAAAAAGCCATCATGAATCCCATAGACCTCAAGTCCTTTTTGAATAGCAGTACGAACAACAGCTCTAATAGCCGCATTCATTCCAGGAGCATCGCCACCTGATGTTAAAACACCTATTTTTTTTATCATAAAACACCTCTATACATTATATTTTCCCTTATGTTTAATATTCAATAATTATACCACTTTTTTCTTATTTAACAATAAAAATATTTTCTAGTATTAATTGTTTTTTTCCATCGCGGACATCTGTTTTCCCCTCGCCAACATAGACTACCCCATAATCCATTTTATCGGCATTTTCCTGATAATTTCTGGGGAATAAAACAGCATCTATTGATTCTGTTTCATCATAAATTTCTAAAAAGGCCATATTATCGTTCTTTTTAGTCTTGATAACTTTGATGCGATTGATGGCAAATAGTATTCTTTGTTTTTGACCAACTTCTAGTTCTACAATATCAATCGTTTTGTATTTTGCTTTTGCTGAAAGATATTTTCTAAAAATATCATACTTGAGATTCATTCCCAAATACTCCTTTTCTAATCTAGAAATTTCTTCAAAGCTATATTCTTCATCACTAAAAACATGTTTATTTAATTTATCCTTTAAAATAGCCCCATAATTTGATAACTCTAGGCTTGTATCATATTCCATTACCATTTGTTTTCTAGGAATCTTAAATTCATCCAGGGCTCCAGCATATATCATACTCTCAACAATTCGCTTATTAAAAATATCTTTAGTTCTTCTGATGAATTCATCATAATCCTGATACATTCCATTTTTATCTCTTTCCTCTAAAAAGCTTTTAAGCGTTAATGCTCCAAGATTTTGAATTCCTAACAATGAATAATAAATTCCCTCTTCACAAACAACAAAATCGTCTCTGCTTCTATTAACAGATGGTAAAAAAACCTTTATATTACGACGATTGCAATTGTTTATATATGTTTTTATCAAACGAATACTTCCTATTGTATTACTCATTAATACTGCCATAAAATATTTATAATAGTGACATTTTAAATATCCCATCTGATAAGCAACTAATGAATATGATACTGAATGCGACTTGTTAAATCCATAATTTGCAAATTTAACAATATAATCATAAACTTCATTGCTAAGTTCTTCAGAATGCCCCTTCTTAACAGCGCTTTTTATAAAGCGGTCACGTTCAGCAATCAAAATACTACTATTTTTTTTAGATATTGCTCTCCTCAAAATATCTGCTTGACCAGGGGTATAGCCAGCAAAATGCTGAGCAATAAGAATAATTTGTTCCTGAAAAACAATTATTCCATATGTTGATTCCAAATCCCTTTGCAGATCTTTGTGCAGATATTCAACCTTTTCTTCACCAAATTTGCGCTTAACAAATGTGGGGATCATATCCTTTGGTCCTGGTCTGAATAACGCGATGGCATTAACTATATCGTTAAACTCACTCGTTTTAAGCATCATCAGGGTTTTCTTCATCCCTCCAGATTCCAATTGAAACAAACCATCAGTATCCCCATTAGCTATCATTTCATATGTAGGGTGATCATCTAAAGGAATTTCATTGATATTTATTCCACCACCAATTTTCGCAATCACATCATCAATAATAGTCAGATTTCTTATGCCTAAAAAATCTATTTTAACAAGCCCGATTTTTTCTAAATCACTAGCCTCATACTGTGTCTGTGAAAGCCCGTTAATTCCTTCCTGTAGTGGCGTATAGTTAACTAAGTCAGCATCTCCGATAACAACTCCAGCGGCATGTGTAGATACATGGCGAGGTAATCCCTCAAGCTTCGTAGCCAAAGAAATCAGCTTAGCCACTTGTTCATTTTCTCTTATCATCTGTTTGAAAAGAGGATTATTATTTATTATCGTTTCCATTGAATCAAAGCCATTACCAGTATATTTTAGTATTTCTTCAAGATAAAGTTCACTTATCTTCATGACTCTAGCGATGTCACGTATAGCTAACCTGACACCGAATGTTCCAAATGTTGAAATGTGAGCTACTTTATCGCGCCCATACTTTTCCCCAACATAAGAAATAACCTCATCACGGCGATTGTCAGGAAAATCCATATCGATATCTGGCATTGATATTCTTTCTGGATTCAAAAATCTTTCAAATAATAAATCATATTTCAAAGGATCGATGTTTGTAATGCCAAGAGAATACGACACCAAAGAACCAGGTGCTGAACCTCTACCAGGTCCAACTAAAATATTTGATTTTTTAGCATATTTTACAAAATCATAAACTATTAAAAAGTAATCGCTGAATCCCATTTTTATAATTATATCTAATTCATATAAAAGGCGCTCACGATATTTCTCAAAATCACTAGCCTGTCCCTTGAGACGCTTATTCAATCCAATCATTGCCAATTCTTTTAGATAGCTATCTGTATCTTTGATATTACCAAAGAATACTGGCATTTTATATTCGCCTAACTTAATCTCTAGTTGGCATTTGTTAGCAATTTCAATGGTCTTTTCAATCAATTTAGGGTATTTCCTAAACAAATCATTTGCTTGAACAGGAGAAATAAATGATTGGTTCATTTCTTTTTCAGAATAAGGGTAATTATTCAAAGATAAGCCAATGCATTTTAAAACCTTATATACCTCAAAGTCATCATTTTCCAGATAGCTTGTCTTATTAATCGCTACACTTGGAAGTCCCAAATCTGTAGCAAAATTGATCAATTCCTGAGCTATGTTCTTCATTTCATAGGTCTGTAAGTCAATACCTAAATAAACATCAACAAAGTACTCCTGATATCTTTTGATTGCTTTTTGGCTCTCTTCATAATTACCTTCCCGATACAGCTTTACTATCTCATTTTCATCACTTGGGATAACAATTATGCAGTTATCTGTCATTGTTTTTAGTTTATTTAAACTCAATCCATCTTTGTTAATTTTTACCTCAGTTGCAATTTTTAGTAAGGAAAGATACCCTTGGTAGTTCTTAGCGTATAATAATAATGTACTATAAAAATTATTCTCCAAAGAAATGGTTACATCAATACCTATAATCGGTTTTATCCCTTTTTCTTTACAAAGACAATAGAATTTAAAAGCACCATACATATTGCTATCGGTAATAGCAATAGCTTCGTAACCAAAATCTACCGCTCTATCTATTAAACTGGTCAGTTTATTTGGGGAAGAAAGCATAGAATATTCAGTCTCTGTATATAAATTTACATATTTAGACATTTCATTGATTTTAGACATGCAATCTCACCTCGAATCAAAATTGAACAACAGTCATTACTTTTTACTGTTCCTTATACATAGTATAACACATCAAAAATGTTTTTTCATTATAAAATTTTATATTTTGAGCAGTTCATCAATTGAAACGATTTTTCCTCTTTGATTTATAATATCTAATAGAAAAGGGAATACTAAACCCTCCAACCATTAAAAAAAATCCAATAATTAGAGGTTTGAAATAATCTTTGCTTTCTTTTATATATAGTGTTTTCTCTCCACTACTAAATCTTAGCAATTCTTTCTTAACAAACTCATTGGTTTGAGAAAAAGAAAAATTCTCCAGAGTATTTGTATACTGCCTAATAATAAATTGACCAATGACTATTCTAGATACATCAGGCATAAAAGAAATATTAGCAAGCTCTGTTCGCTTGTAGGATATTCCTCCGATATCATAGACTAGGTTGATTGTAGCCTTATATTCTTTGCCTATTTTTAAATCATTTAAGACAATATCACTAGTTGTTATTGGGTAAGAATAGATTTCCTCCAAAGAATCATGCAAAAGGATAACTTCAAAATATCTAATAGTTTTTTCCAAATCAATACAAGATATATCTAGACAATAGGGGCTTGTATCATTAGATATTTCTAAATACGGCTCGCTTTTTATAACATTTATTGTATATGACAAATCTAGTTTCTTACTCAGTTCCTCTAGTTTTTGTTTGTAGACCATTGACTCAATTTTAACTTCATGAAGTCCAATTTCTTTTGGTGAGATAAAGGTAATAATTAGTTTCTTATTACTGTTATTGTAATCAAAATCATAACTCACTTCTCCATTTACTGTAACCGATATAACATCATCAACTCCTTCAACAATAAAACTTAATTTATATTCGGTATTAGGTAGAATTTCTAAATCGGAATTTCTATTTTCTACTTCCGAAAAGTTTATTTGCTTTTTAGAGACATAGAATATATATTTCTCAATTTCACCATTTACTCCTGTTAGTTCTAACTCATTTCTTCCCTCAGTTGTTAAAGAATAATTGTTTAATATTGAATTACCATTTAAATTAGCGACTCCGGTAAAGAGAATTTTATAGTTCAATGGATAAATACCACCATCCATAATATTGATCTTTAAGGGAATATTAACATTATCAAATATATTAAAATTAAGGTCTCCCTTTGTAATATATTCTCTTTCACGACTATAATCACCATAAATCTGTTCATTTAATGTTGGAGTATATTTTTCCTCTACCTTAGAAGCAATTCCATATAGAGTTGTTATGTTCTCTTCCTCATTATATACATCAAAAAGCAAATCTTTTTCAAGAGAATCAAAAAAAATAGCATTACAAGTTTTAACATAAGTACCACCTTGGAGAATCTTGTTCTCTAATCCCCCGACCTTTTTAAAATCAACAAGATCATATAAGTTTATTTCTTCATCACTAATTAATAACAAGGTGCCATTAACTCCAATATGAGAATATTCATAGTCTTCCAAAAAACTATTCTTTCTCTTGAGATTAAGATCTTCATCAAATACACACAGAGCATTATCTAAGACAATATATATATTATCATCATATAAATTATAATCCCCTATTTTTTCAACATCATTGATAACAATAATATCTGAGGCAATTAATTCTTTCTCCAGTTTAGCAATGAATAAAACTTTATCACCAGTACCTGCTACTCCAAAATCACCATTTGTTAATGGTTCTTTAATACCTAGCGCATAAAAACTTTCATCATTTGCTATAAGACCGATAAATTCTTCATTAAGATATCCTCCCAAAGCCTTTACTACAACCTGATATTCACTATTGATTTTTATTATTAGAGCATCACTCAACGCTAGTTCGTTATGATTTGTCAGAACTTCACTACCATAATTGCTAATAGAGCCATAGACAAAAATTTCACCATTATTTGTGATGACTTGATATCTTCCAAAGACGCCACGTATTAATAGCATCTCTTTAACAATTATTCCTCTTGGTGACAGCTCAATAAAAAATAGTTCATCCCCCTTTTGATAAATCAGGACAATATTTTCTCCCTTATTAACGGCCTGAGGGTTTTCTATATCAAATAAAGAGTAACTCCACTCCATGTTGTTTTTCAGATAGTAATAATTATCTTCTTCTCTTACTAAATAGTAATTACCATCTGTCCAGACAATATCTTCATTTGACTCTATTTCTTCAGTAACAAGATTTATGCTTTCATGAATAATATTTGAGAAAAAAGCGCTTAAAATAAACACCAATGCTCTAAACATTTTACTTCCTCCTAAATGGTAGAAAAAAACCGATAGCAATTCCTAATAATCCCAATACTAAAGAAATATAAATATTGTAATCATCATCAACTGCCTTTGGTGACACTAAATTTAAAGTGGTTTTTTCTCCACTAGAGGTATCTTCAGTTTCTCCATAAAATTTTATATCTACTGCTAATTCATCTGTTATATCTCCTATATCAATTGCCATTTTCCTGACGGAGAAAGTTAAATAACTTTTTTCATTATTCCCAATTATTTCTAAAAGATATGTTCCTTCGTTAGGGCAACAATACCCTGATTCTATTCTTTCATTATTTAAATATCCACTACCATTAAAATAAAGAGGGACATTTATATCATAGACACCTTTATTATCTATGTTAACAATTAAAGGTATTTCTTTTATAATTGGTATTACAAAAGTATAGTCACCACAGGAAAATTCATAAAGTCTTTCATATGTTCCAAAATCCATCAATTCTTTTTCTGGAGCTAGTGCTTTCCCTGCTACATAAATACCATTAAGTGAAATAGCTGTTTCCTCTATTTTTATATTGACGTAACTCTCTAGATATGGGGAAAATATACTTCCTTTAGAATGAGAGCCACCAATATATACTAGCCTATTGATCAAATATACATCGGTTATTTTGTCACCACTAAAAGAATTTATTCTTCGCGAGTATATATTTTCCAAATTATAGTTTAAAATGTTTATTTGCTTGTAATATTTATTACCATTTTTAATGTCCAAGGCAATAGTAATGTAATCACTAAATGAAATTTTAAAATTTGTGAATCGTGAGTTATCACTACAGACATTAATCTTTCTACTACCAATAAAATTTAACTCCTTATCAAAAGTAGTAAACAGAAGACTATAATCCCAATAATTATTGCTTATGATTACTAATTTATCATCTGATATTTTCATTTTGGATAGTTCCTTTATCGGATATTCTTCAATACTAAGGTAATCAGTATATTCAAGGAATTCATCGATTACAAGAATTGCCTGAAAATCCTTGCCCAGCGGAGAAGAAAAATAACCCTCGCCACAAAACCTTAAATATGCATAGAGTTTCCCATCAAGCATTTGAGCATCGTAAAAAATATTATTGCCATTGTTACCATATAGATTTAACTGGTATTCATTAAAATTGTCTTTACTAACAAATCCAGCTACAATGTCTAAATTATTACCATCATTTGACAAGAAATGTCCATCATTAGCATATGTTGTCCCTATGAAGTAGTATTTATCCTGATAATCAAATACCCTATATCCATAGCTATTACCATTACCATAAAAATCTATTTTATCTTTTAGACCGCCATTTTGAGAAAATTTAGCGACCACAATCATATTCTTAGTTGTTTTCATCTCATAATTACCAGTTATTACTAAATAGTCATCATCAATAATAGCATCTCTGATTTTTCCATATCCCCAATCATCCAGAATCTTTTCCCAAAGCAAAGTTTCGTTTTCATAATAGGCAATGTATGGGAATTCCCGAAGGTTTTCAGTCTCGTATGGGTGATTACCATTATCAATTGAGCCAATTATATAATAATCGTGCTCATTAACAGACAGCACCTTTTCCACATTGTAATCAAAATTCTGATTCAAGATAAAGAAGTCTTTAGAGAATTCCACTCCTTCGTGATATTTCTCTTTATCGACTTTTATGATTTCAACATCCTCATTATAATATTCTTCAACATCTTCTTCATCTGCTGTTGTAATCACAGTTTGCTTGATTTCGTTATTTGTAATTGATGGCAAGGATAAAATTAATAAAATTAAAAGCAATTTTTTCATAACCGTAGTTCCTCCTATATTCATATATTAGGAATAAAAGCAATTTTTTATTTTTATAATTAAAAAATGCAAATGAATTTTCATTTGCATTAGAATATTTTATTTTCCTTCGGTTAATCTAACCACATCGCGAGCAATCATTAACTCTTCGTTTGTTGGGATAAGGAAAGCTCTAATTTTTGAATCCTTTGTTGTTATTTCAGCAACCTCTCCACGAGCTTTATTGGCTTCACGGTCAACTTCAACGCCCAAAACCTTTAGTTTATTCAACACCTTTTCACGACAGCGAGAACTATTTTCACCAATACCAGCGGTAAAAACGATGGCATCAATACCCTCCATCAAGATATAATAGCTTCCGATATAATCAGCAATTCTCTTATATTGAATTTCTAGAGCTAAACGGCATCTCTCATCGGTGTCAACTCGGGCTTCTAAATCTCTTGAATCATTAGAAACTCCTGATACACCAAGATATCCTGATTTTCTATTCAATATCACCAATAATTCTTCAAGGGAATATCCCTCTTTTTTAGACATGTATTCTAAAACAGTTGGATCAATATTACCACTTCTAGTTCCCATAGGAATTCCTTCAAGTGGAGTTAAGCCCATTGAAGTATCAACACACTTACCACCTTTTACAGCAGCAATTGATGCCCCATTTCCTAAATGGCAAGTGACTATCTTGGTTTCTTCAAGTGGTTTGTCTAACATAGCTGCTGCTAAATAGGCAACATATTTATGACTAGTACCATGAGCACCATATTTTCTAATTTTATATTTTGTATACCATTCATATGGAAGAGCATACATATAGGTATCATCTTTCATTGTTTGATGAAAAGCTGTATCAAAAACAACAACATTGGGAACTCCTGGTAAAACTTTTTGGAATGCTCTTATCCCAACAAGATGAGCAGGGTTATGAAGAGGTGCTAAATCACACAGTTCTTCAATTTTGGTAAGAACATCATCATCAACAATAGCAGAATCCTGAAAATACCAGCCACCTTGGACTATCCTATGGCCAACACCACTAATTTCTTTCAAATCTTTTACTATTTGTCTGGCAATTAGATCATTAAGAACTTTTTTTACTGCTTCAGCGTGATCTAAAATTGGCAAAACTTCTTTTTCTTTACTACCGTTAACCTTAATTGTATAATAGGCGTCTTTTAAGCCAATTCTTTCAACAATTCCTTCGGTTATTACTTTTTCATTGGGCATTTCCAATAATTGAAATTTTAGTGATGAACTCCCAGCATTAACTGCCATAATTTTTCTCATGTTATTCCTCCTATATCTGTTCCATCATATCTTGTATTTGAATAAATAATTTTTCTGCTTCTGCTTTTTCAAAGCTTGTCAACCTTAATATTGCCATATTATAGTTCTTCATTACTGTTTTTTTACCAATTAAAATGCTCTTTCCAACATGCCCTTCTTTAACTATTTGACTAGGAAGGACAATTAATCCAACTAAAGTAGCTTTATCTAATAAGAAATTTTTCAATTTTTCACTACCACTTTGAGAAAAAAAGTCGTTGTCGATAGCATATATGAAATAGCCATCATCAACAATATTCTCAAGTCTTGCCTCTAGGACAAGAAAAGGAAAATACCTTACTCCTTGATGATATAACTCTAGATCAACACTTTCGTCATAAGAATAACCTTCTAAGTCACCAACTACAACATCACCACGATAAGCAATTCTTCTTAAAGCATCCTGAAAGAAAATCTCAATTTGATTATTTTGAAGATTGGTTACAGCCTCAGCAAGCTTAACTAAACTTTCATTTTTTTCAATACCATAGAGTTCTATTTCTTGATGCATATTGTTACTAATAGCATTTATCAGATTACCAGTTCCAAGACAAGTATCCAAAATAGAAATAGCCTTTTCACCATACTTTATTTTAATAATCATCGCTATCAGATAATTTATCGTATCCGGAGTCATCAAATCCAAAGAAAAATTAATATGTTTAAAAGCTTTGATTATTAAGAGTTCTAATGCTAGTCTAATTTCTTCATTGTAAAAGTTTTCTAATGAAATAGCATTATAAACCTCTTCAATATTTTTTATTGCTTCTTCTGACAGCTTAGAATCATCAAAAGATAATGTTAAATCTCTACTAACCCTGATTAAAGCCTCGAAATAATCTATATGTAGGTCATCATAAAGAATCATGCAGGCTCGATCAACAAAATCATAATATAAATCAACTTTTTCAAAATTCATTTTATCCTCATTTTATATCTAGTATTTTAACTTTTATATTTTTATCCTTATCGATATCGATAATAGTGTAAGTTGTTCCCCTTGGAGTTCTTGGATATGCTAAAGAGCCCGGGCATAAGATATGAATACCATTGACTATTTGATAATATGGAACATGTGTATGACCATGAATAATCACTTGGCAACCATAATTTTGAGCAATCCCTGAGAGTGTCATCGGCGATAAAAAAGAACGATGCCCATGAAAGAGATATATCTTCACCCCTTCAGCATCAATTATTCGATAATCATTCTTTATGTGAAAATCCTGATTTCCTCTTACCGATAAATATGGGTGAATATCACCTTCTGGGCGACAACTATCACCAGCATGTAAGTAGAACGAAGCATCAGGATGAGAAGCAACAATTTTTTCTAATAAGTGTAAATCATGGTGGCTATCACTAACAACGACAATCTTCATAATAATCTCCCGATACCCTTATTTTTCTATATATTATATTACCACAAACCACCACTTTTTACAAGTAAAAAATACATTTGTATAATTAAAAATAAGTAATAAATCCAATTACCATTTTATATTTTGCATTTTCTGATAAATCTTGTTATAATAAATTGAGGTAGATTCAATATGAACAAATTCATTATTATGCTAATAAAAAAGTATCAGGAAGCAAAAAGCGAAGATAGCCGTAAATGGTGTCGATATAGTCCAACATGCTCCAATTATGCCATTGGAGTTTTCAGTAAATTCAATTTTTTCAAGGCTTCTTTTTTAACAATTTATCGAATACTGCGTTGTAATCCCCTTTCCAAAGGAGGATATGATCCCGTTCCTCTATCTAAAAAGGAAAAAAGAGAATTAAAAAATTCTCTTAAAAAAACTGACGACATCTTGCCAAAGGTCGATGAAAAACCAAGCGATCTTTTGTAATAGGCCTTCCTCTTCAACATCTTCATCAAGATTTTCAATGATATTGATTTGTAATTCCAATTCCTCTCCTTCAACATCTAAAACTATTTTATATGTTCCGGGAGTTTTTTTATTTTCACTATACTCATCAGTAATTATTTCGTAACTTATTCCCTCTTTTATAGTTTGAGTTCTCTCTAAAAAGTCAACAAAATCGCTTATTTCCATTGTATTATTGCTTAAATCGATATTTATTACCTGAGTATCAATCAAAAAAATCGGGCTTGTTTTGTCGGTGACTGTGATTGTTATCTCCTGAGCTTTTTGGTTATTGTTATTATCCTTTACCAATAATCCCACTTTCCACGTTCCAATACGAGTTGTTGAATAGGTATAATAATCATAGGCAACTGTTACTCTATTAGTGATAATTCCATCAATATTGTCTGTGACCACTATATTATTAATTATATCCTGGATAGTCAATTTTTGATTATTAGCAATTTCATAGGTGAATGTTCCTGAAAATGTAGGGGGAATATTATCGTAATAACTAACGACAACACTAACCGAATACTCAGCAATATTTCCTGCAGTGTCAGTTGCTGTAAAAACGATAAGATAAGTTCCTGGTGTTGCATAATTACTGGTATAGTTATCAGTCTTCACAGCAATTGATGGTGTGACATCCCCATCATAATTATCATTAGCACTTAATCCTGCTTCAATGTTGGATATTTCAATCTTGGTCAATTGATTTGTTGTATAACTATTTTTACCAGTAATGATGGGAGCACTCATATCCATAACCATGACAAAAACAGAAAAATTTGTTGTATTATTACTACTGTCTGTCACCGAAAAGACAATTTCATAAGTCCCAATTTCATTCATATGATTGATATAATCATTTTTGGTGACGATTATTTGAGAAGTTATATCCCCATCATTATCATCCATCGCAATAACTGAAGAACGAATTGTTGAAAAAGAAACGGGATTTTCAAAACTCGTTATATAAAGTCCATTATTACCACTGATGACTGGGCTGTAATCTACACTTGGTCCCTGATATATTAAATCATTGACACTTAGGCTCGAATAAAAAGCATAATCGGTTCCTTCAATCATTGAATAGTTATATTCAATGCGGTATAACTCTAGATTAGCCCCATATTCCTCCATAACTGCCATTTCTAATGTTATATACTTTGTTTCATTGGTAGTTGTAAAGGTATAATATTCATCCTCACCAGCAATATTTAATTCAGTAGTTAATTGGTTAAGTAATTCCTTATCACTGTTATAATGATAAACAGTCACTCCTAGTAATTTTCCCTCTTGATAGTTATACATATTGACCATATAACTAGTGCTCGCTTTAACCCGAATATAGTTTAAGCAACTGACCGTTCCATAATTAATGGGATCACCAACTGTATATGTGAAGTTACTATCCTCTAAATAATTATAACCGCTGGGAATGAATTCCCAATTCGGTAAACTACTATTTGCTTTAACAACAGGAATTGATAAAAATACTAAAACAATTGTAATTATCGATATGCATATTTTTTTCATGTCTTCTCCTATTTTTAGATATTTAAAGACATTTCTCACACGTTTACTAAAGTATATCATATTTTTGTAAATATCAACAGACGATTTTTTTATTTCAAAGTAAGAAAAAAAGCTCCTTTAAAAGGAACTTTTTTATATTTTCTATCAATTTTGAGGGGCAGGGGTTTCCAATTTCTTTTTGCCGTGAGGCTCAATTTCAATTTCTCCTGCTTTCTTCAGAGCAAACTTAGTAGCGATAGGACCAATTAATTCATAGAATAAAGTCGCACATAAGACAACTGCTAAAATCTGGCTTGAATATTCGGTAAGTGATTCCGAAGCAATCTTAGCCATACCAATAGCTACACCAGCTTGAGGTAATAGGGCAAATCCCAAATATTTTTTAACATGCTCATCTTCTTTAACGATAGCTGAGCCAAAATAGGCACCAAAATATTTACCACCCGAACGAGCTAGTAGATAAACTATACCGATAATTCCAACTGTTGGAATTACTGTTATGTCCAATTCAGCACTAGAAATAATGAAGAATAACATGAATAGTGGAGGTGTCCAACGTTCAATGCCATCCATAATGCGGAATGAATCATTATTAGTATTACAGAATACAGCACCAGTCATCATACATAATAATAATGATGATACCTCTATTGGTAAAATCTCACAAATACCAACACCAGCTAATACGACGGTAATCATCCATATTAAACGGTTAGCCCTTGATTTGAAAAATCTTGTAGCAAATGAAAGGATAAGTCCTAAAACAGCTCCAATTCCTAAAGACACTATTATCTCAAATAATGGCATCAATGCTACACTATTAAAACTAATAGTCTCACCATTAGCGAAGACCTTAGCGATAGCAAAAGAAATCGCAAATAAAATCAAACCAAAAGCATCATCAAGTGCTACTACTAATAGTAGAGTATCGGTTACTTTACCACGAGCTTTATATTGTCTGACAACCATCAATGTTGCTGCTGGGGCTGTAGCAGTGGCTATGGCTCCTAAAACAAGAATCAATGGTAAGTTTTCATTGAATGTTCCTTTGATTAAAAAAACGATCATTAAAGAAATATTAACGAAAACCAAGGCGAGAAAAGCTTGTAAAAAAGTGATCAAGAAAACTTTTTTACCAATTTTCTTTAAATGTTCTATTTTGAATTCTCCACCAATGGAGAAAGCGATGAATCCTAAAGCAACATCAATAAGCAAAGACAAACTAGAAACTTCTGCTTCACCCATGATTTTAAAGCAATAGGGTCCAATTAATAAGCCAACGATTAAATAGCCGGTTACATTTGGTAACCTAATTAATTTCATTAATCTTGTAGATAATAAACCCGCAAGTAATGCTAAAGTTATTGTTAATAATATAGTCATACTATCTCTTATTTAATGCCCTCCGCAAAACTAACAGGTAAAGAATACATAAATCCTTTATCAGCGATACCGTTTGTAGCTTCATTTACCAATCTGCACAAAGTTTTGACTTCTTCATCATCCTTTACTACAATAAATAACATCGGACGAGAATCTTGTGTATAATTCACTACTCTAGAGATGCCACCAAATATTGGACCTTCATCAATGTTAGAGTTCAACAAAGCATCTTTTATGCTCATTGTTGTTAAAACACTGCCATGAAAGCTGTTCTCTGAAAGTCTCTTCAATATTTTAGGCATATATTCACCTTTTACTAATACTGTTATAAACAATTGCATGTGACAATTCCTTTCTAAATGTATATCTATATTATATACCTATTTTAATTTTTTTCAAGTGGTAAAAATCGTTTTCTTTAAATTAACAAAAAGACATGCTTTATATTAAAAAGCATGTCTTTAATCTAGAATTTCTTTCTTCTGATGATAAATAATCCCAGAGGAATGATCAAATACCAGAAAATAGTACCGCTGTTACAGCCAGTGTCCTTCACAGGTTCATCAATAACTGGATCATCTGTTCCTGGATCGGTAATCTCAACCTTCATGACCTTGACTTTCATCGTATCTTTTACATCATCCCGATCATTTGCGGTAACTGTAATTGTTGCTTCTCCTTCTTTCAAGGCAACTAAAACGCCATTTTCTATTTTAACAATTGTTTCATCACTAGATGAATATACAAGTTCAAGAGCAATCTCGGGGATTACAGCTAATTCAATATCAACCCTTTGACCAACTTCAAGTTCAACATTTTCACTGACAAAGTGAACATCTACAGGAACTATCTCTTCTCCATATGTAGTTGTTGTCTCAAATAATACTGTATCATTGATTCCAAAGCCCTTTAAAGCAATGGTATTTATTTGTTTATTGTTTACATCTTCTAGGGAGAATTCTTTAACAGTTGGTGAAACCTCTCCTAATAATACATCATTGGCATAAATAGCAATCTTTTGAAGCATTTCGTTATCAATATTGCTATCCCAAACCAGTTTACTTCCCTCGATTCTAACATTTTCTATTTTCCCAAAAGTAGCATTTGGATTGATTATTTCAATTTCTTTTGTTGCCACTTGACCATCTCTAAAATATACGTTTACAGTATAATTTTTCTTATAATCATTAACATCGATATTAGGAATATCCAGAGTGGTTTGATTATCCTTAGGTCTTGTTGTAGCAATAATCTCATCATTCTCCAAAACATCTATCTTATATGCCTTAGCAAAAAACTCATCAGTAAACTCTAATTTTGATTTTGAGAAATCATCTTCATCGACTAAGACTTCTACTTTTTTCATGCTCTCTTCAATATCAAAATTGGCCATTTTAGCTGGTATTGCTACTTGATCGAGAATATTTCCCGCCTCATCATAAGTTTTTACCATCATATTTTCACCAGAAACAGTAATTCCTAAAGCTACACTAGTATTACTGATCTTCTTGGCAACATAAACATCAGTGGAAAGTGAAGATTCAGATTCCAAGCGATCACCTACAGCACTAGAAGTAATATAAATTGCCCCTTTTTTGCTATCGCTACAATTTGTACTATTATAGATACGATTGCTTCTGGTATAAACATGATCATGCCCAGTCAATACTAAATCAACACCATACTTATCAATAATTGGTTGTAAACCTTTCATTGAACTGCTGACTTCATTACCAGCATAGTAATACATATGATGAAATAAAACAGTATATTGACAAGGGTTATTTTCCAAAACATCAATTAACCATGATTTTTGATTCAACTCAAATTCTTCAGGCTGACTAGAAAGACGATAAGCCTCAGAGTCTAAAGAAATAAATAATGTATTTCCATATATGAAATAATAACAGCCATTCTCAACACCAGTAGCGCCATTATCAGGATTGTTTGTGTACATATTAAAGTATTTCTTACTATCAGCATACAAACCAGCACTTCTGTCATAATACTCATGATTTCCAGGAGTTCCAGCAATCATATATTTTTGAAATGCGGTTAGTGAATAATAACTTGTCCATTCATCTCTAACAGTACCATATGCTGTCATATCACCACCAGTAACAATGAATTTCAAATTTCGATATTTGCTCTCAATAGTGTTAATCAGATTTTGAGCTGCTGTATATCTTGAAGGAATAGTTGGATAAACATGAACATCAGAGATATACATAAAAGTAAAGGCGGATGTTCCTGAGGTCATAAAACTATATGTCTGTGAGAATATTGTCTTACCAACTCGATAAATATATGATGTCTCACTTTCCAAGTTTGAAAGAGTAGCACCACACTTATAATCAGAGATATCTGTCTTTGTTCCTTCATCATAATAGGTCAGAGCTACGCACTCACCATCGACTTTAGTCGATGAAGTAAACATTGCATCATCAAATTTTGTATACTCAACAAATGTTCCGGAAATAGTCGAATGCCAAGCAACATTCATTTCTGATGATGTATCCTGAGCAGGATTGGTTGTGATTAGATAAGCTTCTTCATCTAATCCCTTAACCAGTAAACTGGGAATAAATAATAAAAATAAAGCGATGATTAGTGAGATTTGAATAATCTTTTTCATAAAATTTTCCTTTCTTCTTTTATCTTAAAAGCTGCTTTAATAATTTTACGATATACTTCAATCATTTCTGGTTCACTAGAATACTTCTCTAGTTCTTTTTCTCTAACCCACATTACCCCACTATTTTCATCCTCTTTCATTGTAAAATGATCATTTTCATTAGCAATAAAAACATATGTAACATTTAAGTGAAGATGGCAACTAACATATTTTCCTCTTTTCATATGACCATAAACTGGTAATATCTCTAAAGAGACGATTTCATCGGTTAATGGTATCAAATTAGTTGCTCCTACTTCTTCCTTTGCTTCCCTAAGTGCTACTTCATATAAATCTTCTTCACCATCGACATGTCCTCCTGTCCATGCCCAACTTTTATATATATTATGGTAAGCCATTAATATCTTAGAAAAATCATCGTTTAAAATCAGGGCAGATGATGTGAGATGCGCTATTTCGATTTCCCTTGTAAGAATTCTATCTTTATAATTTTCAATACACTCTAAAATCAATTTTTTATCATTGATTTCCTGAATGCAACTCGGTTTATAATTAATTATTTGTTCAAGATATCTCTTCATTTTTCATCATCCTTTAATTGAAATAACAAAACATTAACAGTTAACATTATAACACAATATTTCCTGTATGTAAAAGAAAAACACTATGAAATAGTGTTTTATTTTTAATTATAATTACTGATTATTTTAAAAATTTAACTATTATTACTGTTATTAATTCAACGATTTTTACCAATTTAAATTCCTAATCTCTGTAGTCGTTAATATTCAAAATGATTAGTATAATCTATATTTAATTTATCATAAATTTATTTGATAAATAAATCTTTTATTTTTAAAATACTGTTATTAGGCTATATATTGATTATATCAAGATATTATTACCTAATAAATTAATTGGTTAATCTCGTTTTAATAAGCGTTTCTTGTTGTTCTTCTGCTTCAATTATATGACTTCCAAGCCACTCATAAATAGCCTTAGCGGCATCCAAAGTAACTGTAACTTCTGTACAAAATTCACGAATAAGCTCTGTATCCATAGGTTTATCATCCATTGTATTGAATTTCTCCATTGGTCTGATTTCTTCAAGAAAAAATCTCATATTTATTTCACCACGAGATCCTATACCACCAAAAACACCACTTACGTAATGATTTCTATAATCTTTTGAATAAATATATCGTCCTTTAATATTCTCCATAACAAACTCCTCCACTTTTATTTGAAAATATTATATCATACTTTTAAAAGCAAAACAAATTTTTAATATTTTAAAAAATTGCTATTACTAATTCAATGATTTTTTCTAATCCGAATCTTTAGTTTCTAAAATCACCTTATAATCAATATGACTAAATTTACTTTTACTTATATTTATCTTGTCATAGATTGATTTAATAATAGATAATACTTTGATATAAAAAATAATATAAATTAAATAATCTTTAGCGTTTTTTATTCTTCAGATTCTTTATCATTTAGTTGGTGTTCAAGCCCCATAATTAAAGTTCTCATTTCATTAATTTTCTTTTCTTGAGAATTCACTCTTTTAAATAAATTAGATATTTTTGTAAAGAAAATTATATAATATTCTATCCAAATCATAGCCATTATTATTAGTGTTAATTTATTGTCAAAATCTGTAAAATAAGATAAGAAAATAAGCAATATTGTAATAATTGAAAATATAATATATAGCAACCCTAATCTTGATTTCTCTTCCATGCCCTAATCCTTCCTAATTGTTTTTATTCTGCTTTCTAATTTCTTTAGCACCATTTCTAGTTCTTCAATTTCCTTATTTTGATAGCTCATCTTCTTTAAAATTTTTTTCATTTTAATAAAGAAAACTATCAAATAGACTAATCCAAAGACTTCGAGTGCTATAATTGTAGCCCATGTTAATTTTATGTATTTATTAGTGACATAAAGTAATATCATGACTAACATAAATATAATATACATAAGACTTGTTCTAGATTTTTCTTCCATAAATTTAACTTTCCCTAATTAATTATTATGATTATCAAATCAAAATTTTAAAATAAATTAATAATCGTTGAATTTGCTAAGTACCCATAAAAAAATCACATATTTTTACTATTCATGACTATTTATTATCTTCCCACTTGCCTTTTATTATAGTTCTTTTTCCATAAATTGTAAAGAATATTTTAAGTTGAATAAAGATATTAGCTATTAAAATAGACTTTCCATGAATATCTGGTTTAATAAAAAAACCTTAAAATAGTGCTTTATTTTAAATGATGAATCTTAAAGATTTTTAGAATGTCATCATAATTGTAATTAAAATCATTAGTGTTTATTAAATGAATATTACCAAAATAATTAACTTTTCTAGCTTCCAAAATTGATTTTTCAAAATCATCATAACTGCTTAAATCAACCGCTTTATGAACAGGGTTACGGTTACCAGAAGAAATTCGATCAAGAAACCTTTTGTGTAAAACTTTAATATCTGCCTCTAAAACGATACATGTTACTTTATATCCATACTTTTTTATCAATTCTTCTAATACTCTGAGTTCATATTCCCGAAAATTACTTTCGAGAATGAAAGAAATACCTTTCTCCATAAACTCTTGAGAAAGATACTTAAATAAGCCAAAAACAGCATGACTTAGTTTTAAATTTTCCTCGCGATTAGTAAAGCCAATATTGTCACCTAATATTTCCTTAACTATATCTTTATTAATTACAATTATATTTAAGTCTTTAGCAAGCCTTTTTGACAAGGTGGTTTTACCAGCTGCTAAATCACCACCAATTAAAATTATTTCCTTCATATCTACTACCCCTCTTCCCTTTATAAAATAATAACTTCTAGCTATAATATATGTTATCTCATTTTCTTTAAGAAAGCAATTGTTACCCTTTTAAAAAGAAAAAAGTCAGTATAATCACTTATACTGACCATATTTTCACTGGTACACTCTCGGGGGCTCGAACCCCGGACCCACTGATTAAGAGTCAGTTGCTCTGCCAACTGAGCTAAGAATGCATTTACGACCTGTATTATTATACTATAATTGACTATTAAAATCAATCTTTTTATTAAGTTTTTTCATTTTATAAAAAAGTTCTTCTTTTTTAAGAAGAACTTAATCGACTATATGAGAAGTTGTAAGGTTGGTTGCCCACTTTCCACTTCTGACAAACGATAATCCGACCGATGTTTTAAAGATATCTGATCCCTGAACGATAAAGTACACCGCTACTATTCCTAAATTGGTATATTTTGCAAGGATAAAAGCAAGAGGTAAACTTAAAAAGATTTGAAATCCTGAGTCAAATATCATCGTATAAATGGTTTTTCCACCAGATCTTAGAATAAAGAAACATCCAACATTAAAAGTAAAAATTGGCATACAACAACAGATTACAAGAATAAATGATGTTGCTAAATGTCTAATATCATTACTCACATTATATAAAAGAGGAATATATGGGGATGATATTGAATATAATGCTGCCAAAATAGCTGAAACAAAAACAGCAAAAGCCAGTAGTTTATTGGCATTATCCTTTGCTTCATCAATTTTATTAGCTCCTAATTCCTTACCAACAAAAATAGCAATTCCCATACCTAATGCTCCAAAGACGACAAACAGAAGATTGGAAGCCGCCGAGGAGATGCTTAAAGCCGCAACTACAGCTTTTCCCCTTAAGGCGTAACTGAACATTATTAGCGTTGATCCCATCCCCCAGAAGAGTTCGTTTAGTAGTAGCGGTGTTCCTTTTCTGGCTATTGATTTTGTTAAACCGCTGTCAATTCTAAAATTAGTAAATATCTTTGCTGAAAAGGAATATTTCTTAATTAATATCGTAACAATTAGTACACCAGCTTCAATAGCCCTACTGATAAGGGTGGCATAAGCTGCTCCAGCAACTCCTAGAGCTGGAAACCCCAGTTTACCAAAAATCAAAATATAATTTAAAATACAATTAGCAACTATTGCAGCAATACTGCTATATAGAGGAATTTTTACCTTACCTATTTCTCTCAAGGTAGTAGCGATAACTTGTGATATTGAATACAGTGGCAGTGAAATAATAATAATATTCAAATATTGTAATCCATACCCAACAGCTAATTCTTCAGAAACTTCATCATTATCAAATACAAGTCTAATAATAGTTTCCCCAAAAAAAGTAAAGATTGCCATAGCTACTAAGGTTATTCCAAGTGATAATAATATTTTAAATCTGAATGATTGGCGAAGATGTTCTTCATCTTTAGCTCCGAAATATTGTGATACGAATATCCCAGGGCCAGCTAAACCTCCCATTGTAACAGTTATAAAGACAAATAATATTTGATTACTTACCGCTACACCAGCAATGGAATCGGCATCAAGACGCCCCACCATTATATTGTCTAATAAACCAACAAGACTTGTTAATCCTTGTTGCAACATGATAGGAATGACAATAGCAATTACTGATATATAAAAGGCTTTAGTTCCTATCAGTTTTCTTATCTTTTTCATATTTTTCTCCTAAAAAAAACTACTTGTCTGGCAAGTAGCAAATTGTTTATTTTATAATCTCTCCGAAAACATTAGGTGCGATGGCTCCAGCATTTGACTCATCAGTATCAATATGCATGGCAGCAGCAAAGTCACTTCTAACTCTTATTACTACATCACCATAAATGATTGACCTTTGATCATTCTCAACCTTAACACTTACTATTTGCTTATCTAAAAGACCCATTTCCTCAGCATCCTTAGGAGTTAGGTGAATATGTCTTTTAGCTACGATTACGCCATTAGGGAGATCTATTTCTCCACATGGTCCAATTAATTTGCATCCTGGAGTACCAGCGATATCTCCAGATTCTCTTATAACAATATCAATTCCTAATGTTCTAGCATCAGTCGCTGATACTTCAATTTGTGTTTTACTTCTAAGTGGTCCCAAAATGGAAACATTGGGAATACTCTTTTTTGGTCCTACAACGGTAACTTTTTCTTCACAAGCATATTGTCCTGGCTGAGAAAGCATTTTTTTCACAGTCAATTTGGCATCACTGCCAAATAACTTCTTTAAATCCTCTTCACATAAATGCACATGTCGTGCTGAAGTTTCAACCAATATTTTATTACTCATTATAATTTCCTCCATAACTTCCAGTATTATACCACATTTTTAACTTTTTGGCTACCCTTTTTTGATGATAAATACTTTTGATAAATATCATCTGCTAGATCGTTCAAATCAGTGTTTTCATTAATGATTAAGTAATCAACATTAATATTATCCTTAACAAACACCTTACGATCATTAGCTATTCTTTTCTCTATTTGCTCTCTAGTATCACCACGATTAGCCATTCTCAGTATTCTTGTTTCTTCAATGGTATCAAGGTAAACCGAGTAGATTTCATCAGGCATTTTATCAATAAATGATTGTAAGCCATTCAAATCGAGAACTACTATCTTTTCAAAAGAAACATCTTTTTTTCTTGTTCCATAATAATTATTATTATAATAGGTGGTCTCAACGAATTCATCTTTTTCCTTCATTTCCAAAAATTGGGAAGTCGAAACAAAATTATAGGAAACACCATTCGTCTCATTAATTCTAATAGGTCTAGTTGTATAGGTAACAACTCTCTTCATATTGTATTTTTTTATCAAAATATTGGCGATTTCGGTTTTACCACTTGCGCTAGGTCCTACTAAAATTAACATAATTCTCTCCTACTCAATCGATTGATCTTCCACAGCTATTACAGTATTTGGCATCGCTGTCATTTTCTTCACCACAATACCTACAGGTCTTCACCAATAATTTACCGCAATTATCGCAATATTTAGCATCCTTAGAATTAAATTCACCACAGTTAGAACATTTAATCTTTTCTTTTTTTACTTCATTGATTGTTGAAGCGATTTGTTCTTTAGTACCATCCAACAAATAGTTGGCAGTATCCTTGACAACAGGAGATATTTCTTTGCTTGTGTATCTAGCAACTGATCCCATATAACCCATATTTAGACAAACGGCTCCACCAAATATTAGAGGAAGGCCGATGAAACAACAGAAAAACAAACTCGGTGTTCCAAATGTAGCAGCTGCTGAGAACAGAGAAACCATACCAATAATCACTAAAATAATCCCAGGAATTAATAATAGGAAGCCAATAGCTCGAAATTTATTCCTTGCTTTTTGATTTTGTTCTATATCTTTTTTATTCATTTTATACCTCACAACTTCTTCTCTATTCTACTATAAACAAAGGTAAATTGCAAGGTAAAACAGAAATTATACTGTTATATTAACGATATCCTTTTAATAAGAAAAAGAAGCAAAAAATGCTTCTTTATATTTGATTACCAGCAAATTGGGTTTGATATAATTCATAATATCTCCCCTTTTGCTCTAGTAATTCTTTATGATTACCCTTCTCAACTACCATTCCCTGATCCATAACGATGATGACATCAGCATCCTGAATAGTTGATAATCGATGGGCAATTATTAGGCTAGTTCTATTCTTCATCAAAGCAATCATCGCATCCTGAATATTCTTTTCTGTTCTTGTGTCGACGCTTGATGTTGCTTCATCAAGAATTAGAATTTTAGGATCAGCTAAGATGGCTCTAGCGATTGATAATAATTGACGTTGACCATGGCTTAAATTACTTCCAGATTCACTTAGCATTGTGTTATATCTTTCAGGCAATCTCTCAATGAAATAATTCGAATTACTCATTTCAGCACTCTTAATGATATCGTCCATATCGGATTCTAATCTGCCATAACGAATATTTTGTTCAATTGTCTCAGAAAACAAAACTGTATCTTGAAGAACAATTGAAACCATTTGGCGAAGCTCTTTTTTGGGAATATCGTTGATGTTTATGCCGTCAATAGTAATGCTACCACTATCAACATCATAAAATCTCATCAACAAATTAACTACTGTTGTTTTACCACTTCCAGTTGCTCCAACAAGAGCGATTTTTTGACCAGGCTTTACCTCAAGATTAAAATCCTTCAGTACTTGTTCTCCGTGTACATAGGAAAAATTGACATCCTTAAAAGAGATATTACCAATAAATGGTTTTTCTTTAACTGAAATCTTTCCATCATCAACTTCCAAAGGACAATCCATAATTTCAAATACTCTTTCAGCTGCCGCCATAGAAGATTGAATTTGTGACCATAAATTGGCAATTTCAATTATAGGTCGAGAAAATCTCTTTGAATACTGAATAAACATTTGAAGGACACCGATTGTTACTATGCTTCCTCCAACAGTCCAGCTTCCCAGTGTATTACCAGTAGCAGCTAACCAGCCACCAAATCCACAAATCAAAAGGAAACTAAAGTTATTGATAAATCCCATTAAAGGTCCCATAACTCCACCCAAAATTTGAGCCTTGATTCCTGTCTTCTTCAGACTTTCACTGGTCTCATTGAACTTTGTTTCAACTATTTTTTCCTTTGAATAAGCTGTAACAGTTTTATAACCTGTGACCATCTCTTCAACATGACCATTTAAACTTCCCA
>JAQUYR010000063.1 GCA_028691715.1 Bacilli bacterium
AAACTTCTGAATGAAATAGATATTGACATCAGTTATTCTGGGCATGAACATGAATTAATTCCCATTATTCCCGGAACTTTTACCCCATATGAAAATTTGATATATAAAAATACCAAGTATACAACTAAATCATCAGTGAATGAAGGATATTTTACTGATGCTCAGTTCCCAACATTCATCGTCTCTAAACATGATGATGTTCAAAACATTGATAGAACTCAAAGCCAATTAGACGGTAAAATGTGTGGTGTAGCCAGTCATGTTGATGCTAGTTTTACAAAATTAACGCTTTGCTACACCAATAGATATTTAGAAAAAATGGAAATGGTTGATCCTTTTAGTGCTATCGAATATGGAACTGAAATTATTATCAACTTAGAATAGGAAGTAAAAAATGAAAAAATGTTTTACAATCAACCCCATGAGGACAACCGAAGATTTTTTGGAGTACGAAAAATTATTATCCAAGGGAATATTTCAAGGAATAGAAATATTTTATCCCTATACCTTAAGTGATTCTTCAAAAAAAACTTATACAGAAAATGTTGAGAAAATCCATAAGAAATATCCTGAAGTCGAAGTGGTCATGCATTTACCATATGGAAGGGATAATGACTTATGCGATTTTACCAATTATCAGAAGATTGTTGATCGCTTAAAAGAAGGTATCATTTATACAAGTCAATTTAAAACAAAAAAACTGACACTGCATCTAGGTGCTGTTAAAGAAGAAATATCTCGAGAAGTATATATTGAACATATTGTTCCTATATTAAGGGATTTATGTAACTTTTCTAAGACATATAAAATGGCTGTAATGATTGAGAATATGCCAGGAAAAGGAGAACTAGGTTTTAGTCCGGAAGAAATCCTTACAATTATTCAGAAGGTTAATCTACCTAATTTGAAGTTTATTCTCGACACGGGACATGCTCATGTCAGTGGATATGAAAATCCCCTTTATATAAGGACTCTTAGGGACTATCTTTATCACATGCATTTCAGTGATAATGATCGCAGTACCGATCAACATAAAAGAATTGGTTTAGGCAATATTGATTTCAAAGAAATATTTTTTGAACTTGCTAAGGCTGATTATAATGAACTACACTGTTTAGAGGTGATATTCAATAGGCCAGAAGAATTACTCGATTTTGCTCAAGACATGGATAGAGTATCACGCTAATATTGTTTAAAAAGATTTAATACTTCTTGAATAAAAGTTGTTTTTTTGGTATAATAAATAATATAAAGAGATGCGGGGTTTAATATGAAAAAAGTATGTATACTAACAGATTGCACATCTGACCTAAACAAGGAATTGTATGAAAAGAACAACATCGTTGTTTTACCTTTATATGTAACCATTGGAGGAAAGACTTATTCCGATGGTGTCGATATTACAACTGAAGAAATATATCAAAAAGTTGCTGAATTCGGTGAATTACCAAGGTCATCAGCTATTGGTCCAGTTGTTTTTGAAGAAGAATTTAAAAAATTATTAAAAGAATATGATGAAATCATCTATATGGGTATCGGAAGTGGTTTCTCTGGAACCTATAACAATGCAGTTCTTGCCTCTCAGGAAGTAGACCCTAAAAAGATTTTTATTGTTGATTCAGGGAATTTATCCAGTGGAATTGGTCTTCTGGTATTAAAAGCTGCTAAGTTTCGTAGTGAAGGATTTGATGGAATTGCTATCAAACAAAAATTAGAAGAAATAGTTCCAATGATTCGTACTCAATTTGCTATTGATACACTTGAATATCTTCACAAAGGTGGTAGATGTACCGGAACTGCTAAAATATTTGGAACTCTGTTAAAGATGAAACCGATTATTAAGGTTGAAAATGGAGCAATGAAGGTGGCAAAAAAACCGATGGGAAAATTCAGCCGTGCTCTTGGAGTTATTCTTGATTATGTTCGTCATGATTTGGATAATATAGACCCTGAGTTTGTTATGGTTACCCATTCTCTAAACGAAGAGGATGCTACTTTTCTAAAAAAAGAATTAGCTAAAATGAATAAATTTGAAAATATCTATGATACTAATGCCAGTGGTGTTATTTCAACTCATTGTGGGCCAAAAACTATTGGAATCTTATATATTTTGGAAAAATAATGGCTGCAAAAACTTGTAGCAAGGTTTAAAGCGCAGAAAATAAATTATGCGCTTTTTATACTAATAGGAGGATTTATGAAACAATACATATTTTTAGAATATGGTTTTCCCTCTTCAAGAGAAGAAAAAGTAAAACTTATTAAACAATATGGATTTGATGGTGTTTTTTTAGAATGGAAGGATAATTTGAAGGATATTGCTTCAATTGTTCGTGGTGCTGATTTGGATATTCAAACAGTGCATTTACCATTTGATACAGCAAATTCACTATGGGAAGACACACCAGAGGGTGAACAGTATTGCCATCAAATAATACAGGGAATTAAGGACACTGGAGAAATTGGAGTTAAAATAGCGATTGTTCATACATCTAGAGGAATGAATCCTCCAGAATTATCACAAATAGGCTTAAACAGAATTAAAAAAATGCTTAAAGCTTGTGAGGAAAGTGGGGTTATTATAGCCCTTGAGAATATTAGACGCCTGGAGTATTTGGATTATATCTTTGATAATATCGATAGTCCTTTTTTGAAGTATTGTTTTGACAGTGGCCATGCTAATTGTTTTTCTAAAAATATTGAGAATTATCCTTGGGAAAAATATCAGGAGAAATTGGTATGTGTTCATCTCCATGATAATTCTGGTGAAGGCGATCAGCACAAGATGCCTTATGAAGGTAACATAGATTGGCAAAAATTGATGACCAGATTTAAAGAAATAGGCTATCACGGACCATTAACATTAGAAGTTGTCCAAAAGAATTGTGATGGCTTAGATGAAGAGAAGTTTATTGAAAAAGCCAGAGAAATCCTGAATAAACTAGAAAGCATGTTATATGTTAAATAAAGTTGAGTTACTAGCACCAGCTGGTACAAGGGATTCCTTCTTTGCTGCAATTAACAATGGAGCAGATGCTATTTATCTGGCAGGTAAAGCTTTTGGGGCACGGGCAAGTGCTGATAATTTCACCGATCAAGAAATTAAAGAACTCATCCAATATGCTCATATCCGAGATAAAAAAGTTTATGTAACTGTAAATACTATTATTTTTGAAGATGAATTAACCGATGTTATCAAGTTTATTGAGTTTTTGTACATCAATGATGTTGATGCGATAATCATCCAGGATTTAGGACTAGCTATGGTTGTCCATGAAAAGTATCCAGATCTCGCTCTTCATGCTTCCACTCAGATGAATATTCACAATATCAATATGGTGAAGACTATTCAAAAGTTAGGCTTTAAGAGAATCGTTTTACCTCGAGAAATGCCTTTAGAGACCATTAAGCAAATAAAAAAAGAGGTCGATATTGAACTAGAAGTCTTTATTCATGGAGCTTTATGTGTCTCTTATTCAGGAAACTGTTATTTTAGTTCCTTGATTGGTAAAAGAAGTGGTAACAGAGGGCGTTGTGCTCAACCATGTCGCTTGCCTTATACACTTCTAAATCAAGAAAAATACTGGCTTAGTCCAAAGGAATTATGCACAATTGATAAAATAAAAGAATTGATTGAAGAAGGTATTGATAGTTTCAAAATAGAAGGACGAATGAAGCGCCCAGAATATGTTGCTCAGGTAGTCAGAAGTTATTACGAGGTTATCAGTGGAAAGGGATTAATTGATTATCAAAAACATGACCAGAATCTCCGCTTAATTTTCAATCGTGATTGGACAAAAGGCTTGATGTTTAAAGAGGAGAATGCCATGTTTACCAATATCGACCAGCAAAATCATATTGGTGTTTTTATGGGAAAAGTTCTCTCAACATATAAAGATAAGGTTAATATTAAGTTATCTGGTGATCTATCGTTTGGAGATTCAATTAGACTTGTTGGAAAAGTGACCGATGCTGTGACTGTTAATCAGATGTATGTAGACAACAAATTGGTTAAAAAAGCTAATACTGGTGATATAGTGACCATAAAAACGCATATCAGTGGTCTAGAGGATGCTAATGTTTTTATCACAACATCTAAGGAACAGATTGATTTTTTAGAATCAACATATAAAACCGATAATTTTAATATTCAAATAGATGGAAAATGCTATCTTGAGAATGATCATTTAGTTTTAGAAGTGAGTGATGGTCGAAATAGTGTTAAAAGAATTATGGAGAGTTTACCTGAAGTTGCAAGAAGTGATCAAAGAGAAAAAATCAAAGAGCAGTTATTAAAAACCGCTTCAACAATTTTTTCCTTTCGCAGTTTAGAGATTAAGGATAATGTTTTTGTCCCTCTTAAGGAATTGAATCAACTTCGCCGTGATACTCTTGATGATCTGATAAAGCTTCGAGAAGTAAAGCACCAAAACAGAAGAGTAGAAGAAATAACAAAGGAAAATATTAGTAGTAAAGAAGAAAAGGTAAAAGTTAAGGCAAAAGTAATTGATGAAAAACAACTGCTAATTGCCCTAGAGTATCCTTTTGATGAGATATATATTGCTGATTATGCTGTATACCAAAAATATAGTAATAGAGAAAACATCTACTATTATGTTCCTCGTAATAATCAACAATCATATTGTGAGAAACTGGTAACTAGTGATATATCTCTAGTGAGATACGGTCATTCTGCTATATATAGCAATGTTACCAATAGTTTTACAGTGCGCCAACTAGAAAAACTAGGAGCTGATACTATTGGTTTATCTTTAGAGCTATCTTTTATGAAGATGAAAGCTCTGCTTGCTGGTTATCGAAGGCGATATGGAAGTCTTCCATCTTTGGAAATCATGGTTTATGGTTATTATGAATTAATGATCATGGCTTATTGCCCTTTGAATAAAGCTCTTGGGCTCAACAAAAAAGGTTGTAAAGAATGCCTAAAGAATCAGTATTATTTAAATGATCGTTTAGGTTATGACTTTCCTTTGATGAGAGATGAAGAATGCAATATGAAAATATTAAATTCTAAAAAATTGCATCTAATTGAACATTTAGATGATATAATTAATATAGGGATTAAAAATCTTTTGCTTGATTTTTCTTTGGAAACAGAGGAAGAGATGCGAAAGGTTATTGGGATGTACTTTGATAGACTTAATGGGAAGGTAATTAATGAAGAGATTGAGAAAGTAACCTATGGTCATTTTCTAGAGGGTGTAATATGAATAAATGGTATCGACTAGATAACGCGGGAAAGATATTCCCGAGCGTTTCCAATGCTAGAAGATCAAATCTTTTTCGTCTGTCAGTAAATTTAACCGAAGAAGTTAATCCGACAGTTTTACAAGAAGCTTTAAATACTACCATAAAAAGATTCGTGACTTTCAATGTGAAATTAAAGAGAGGCCTTTTTTGGTATTATCTTGAAGAAAACAAAGAGACTCCTTTGGTGGTACTAGAAGATCCTTTTCTTTTGGAACCATTGAATCATCGTGAGGAAAAAGGTTTTTTGTTTAGAGTAAGCTATTACCACAAGCGAATTTCTTTGGAGGTTTTTCATGCCCTATCAGATGGGTACGGAGGAATGCAGTTTTTAAAGAGCGTTACCTATAATTATTTACTTCTCATGGGTAAAGATGTTAAAAGCGAAAACATGATTTTAACTGATATGGAGACCATTAGAGAAGAAGATCAGGATAGTTTCTTAAAAAACTATGATAGTTCTATTAAGATTGATCGCAAAGAACAAAAAGCTCGTCATTTCTCAGGAACTTTCTATGAAAACAATTGGATAAGTTTAATAACTGGTAAAATAGATGAGAGTGAAATCAAGAATGTTTGTAATAAGTATGATTGTTCATATACACAATTTATCGCTTCATGTGTAATTATGAGTGTTTTTAAGTGTAAAAACATTTTGGATAAAAAGAGAGCCCCTTTTCAAATCTTTGTTCCTGTAAATTTGAGAAGATTCTTCCCTTCAATAACTCTACGAAATTTTTCTCTTTATGTTAGAACTAAATTTGATATCGACAAGGAATTAACATTTGAAGAGGTTGTTGGGAAGGTAAAATCTGATTTACTAGATGAATTACAAAAAGATAAACTTCATGCCCGAATTGTTGCCAATGTCAAATGGGAAAGATTGTTCTTTATGAGAATAATTCCCCTATTCTTTAAGCAAATTGGCTTTAAGATAGGTTACAATATGCTTGGAGAAAGTGCCAATAGCTTTAGTCTTTCCAATCTAGGAAAAGTGGAAATACCTAGTAGCATGAAAAAATATATTGATGAGATAGTATTTTCTAATGGTGCTGGTTATACAGCTCCGATGAATATGGGAGTTGTTGTTTATAAAGGGAAAGTATTTTTAACATTTACCAGTAAAATTATTGAGAGAGATCTTCAAAGAGAATTTTTCAGATTATTATCAAGCTTGGGTCTAAATGTTATCATTGAGACCAATGAGTTGGAGGTGTGATATGAAGAGATGTCCAAAATGTGGTATAGATGTTAACACTAGTCGTAAGACATGTCCTCTTTGTTATGAAATATTGACTGAAATTGATGGCAATAAATTGGAATCTCCAGTATATCCGGAGTATCGCCAGCCAAAGAAAAAGACCAATTTTTTCTTCAAATCGGTAATTTTTCTTGCAATTACTGCCATAATCATCACCGCATTAATAAATGCGGTAACTTATACCAAGGAAACAGGATTGTGGAGCTTCTATGTTCTAGTATCGATGGTTTATTTTTTGATATTGATTAAATCATCGGTTCTATCGAGGAGCAATCCCGCAAAAAAAATAGTGATTCAAATGATTACACTATCGATATTGGTCATAGCAATAGACTTGATTGGTAGATCTTCTGGCTGGTCGTATACCTATGTTGTTCCTTTTTTATCGCTAGCTTCAACATCAACTATTGGTATAATATTGCTCTCTAAGACTTTGAGATATAGTGATTATGTTGTATATTTATTCAGTTCCTTGGTAATCGGTTTAATTCCTTTTATCTTGTGGATTTTCAAACTTGTTAAAGTGCTATGGCCATCATTGATGGCAGCTTGCTTTTCTTTGATAATTTTATTAGCGATGGTTATCTTTGCTGATGGAGCGAC
>JAQUYR010000064.1 GCA_028691715.1 Bacilli bacterium
CAATTCCCACAAATCCTCTTGACTCAAGTCATTGTATTCATCAGGAGTGATTATTTTAGAAATTCCTCCGCTTGTTTTACCATATCTTCTCGTCACTCCCCAGCGAGGATTGCTCAAGTAAAAACCCTTAATTCGATAAAAAATTACTGGAACATTTAAAAATTTCACCAATTTTGCGATATTTAAAGATAAAGGAGATGTTGCTCCATTATATGTAAGGTTTCCCTCAGGCATAATGCATACATTACCCCCTTCATTTACAATTTTCTTCATCTTTTTAATAGTTCCAATATCGGATAAAGATTTAGTTTTAGAAATGGGATTAAAGATATACCTCAATAGCCTAGTTAAAAACCCTAAATTAAATAACTGGTCACTAGCTACAAAATATATGGGAAAATTGAAGGCTAACCCAATAAATGCTGGATCTAAAGCAACTGTATGGTTGCATAAAATCAAATATGGGCCACCCTTTTTTATCTTATTCTTCTTTGCATGATAATGATACTTTAATCTGGCAAAAGGCCAAAAAATTAGTTTTAGAAAACTAAACCAAAATCGATGCCTAAATTTTACTTCTTTGTTTATCCTAGTTTTTTTCATTAATTCACCACTATTTTTCTGGTTATTTAGTAAATAAAACATTATGTTACATTATATCAAATTTTTACAAATTTAACAATGTTTTTTTGGCAATATTGAATGCATTTTCTTACTAATTGTCTCATTATTATTAAATTTTTCTTGATAAAAGAACCTCATTATGGTAATATATATATGCTGTTATTTGCGCCCATAGTTCAATTGGATAGAGCATCTGGCTTCGAACCAGAAAGTTACGGGTTCAAGTCCTGTTGGGCGTACCATTATGGCCTGTTGGAGAAGTGGTTTAACTCATAAGCCTCTCAAGCTTACATTCACGGGTTCGAACCCCGTACAGGTCACCAATTAATAAAACAACATATTCTATGAATTATCATGGAGTATGTTTTTTTATTTTAAAAGCACATCTCTTGCATATAATAAAGAAGAGTGATATCATAATAAAAAAGGGAGGCAATATGAAAGATATTAAACAAGTTGAAAACAAATTTTTTATCGGACAAAGTGAAGATAAAGCAATTGCTGAGATAACCTTTGTTAATTACGATGACAATACGATAATAATCGACCACACATATGTTGATGACCAATTTAGAGGTCAAGGAATTGCGAGGAAATTACTCGACAAAGTTGTTGATTATGCCCGAAATAAAAACAAGAAAATAATCCCTGAGTGCTCTTATGCTAGAAAAGTCATGATAAACAATGTTGAATTTAGTGATGTAATTGCCAAATAACTTGATATTTTCAAATATTCTAGTATAATATTTATATAAGAATATGAAGGTAATAATATGTATAAAGATCGTGATGAACAATTAGAATTGACTAAGAAAAAACAAAAAGCATTGCTCAAGATCCTTCCTTTTATCATTTCGGGGTGTTTTCTGGGAATTGCTTCTGCTGTCATTGATATCATTAATGTTTTTAAGGATGTTGATATCAATAGTTTAAAGTGGATTAGTTTTTCTTTAGGAATTTTAGCATTTCTCAGTTTCCTCACTGGATTAATACTATGTGTCACTTTTTATAAAAACATCTTGAAAAAGTATAAATAAAAATCCGTTTATAAAACGGATTTTTTTATTCGTAAATAATTTTATTAACCACTTCTTCATCGAGACGTTTAATCACCTCAACAATTAATTTCACCGCATTCAAATAGTCATCAACATGAATAATTGAAGTATGAGAATGAAGATATCTTGTCTCTACACAAATAGATAGGCAAGGACAACCTGAGTTAGCTGTGTGAATAGCTCCACTGTCAGTTCCACCTCGTTTTAAATAATCAAACTGATAAGGAATATTCAGTTCATCAGCCACTTCTAGTACCTTCTCCCGAAGAGCAACATGCCCAACAGCAGAACTATCATATAACATAATCCCTGGTCCTTTACCCAGTTTTATGGAATTGTCAGTTCCTGGTAAGTCACGAGCAATACTGGTATCAAGGGCAATTGCTAAATCCGGTTTTATCAGGCCAGCTAAAGTCTTAGCCCCCCGTAAACCAACTTCTTCCTGAGTTGAACCAGCTGCATAGACAATATTTGGATGCTCAATATCTTTTAAAGATTTTAAAACATCAATGGCAATAGCACAACCAATTCTATCATCCCAAGCTTTACCTAGTAAATAGTTTTCATTAGCTAGTTTTCTAAAAGAAATCGCTGGGGTAATCATATCACCAATTTTTATACCCAATTTCTCAACTTCTTCTTTATTTTCAACACCTAAATCAATATACATATCATCTATGTTAGCAGGATTTTTTAACTCTTCAGGTGACAAAATGTGTGGTGGTTTTGAACCAACAACTCCAAGATATGTCTTTCCTGATGAAGTGGTGATGTTCATCTGTTGTGCTAACATTACCTGGCTCCACCAACCCCCTATGGTCTGAAATTTGATGAAACCCTCATCTGTTATTTTTGTAACAATCATACCTATTTCATCCATATGTCCAACAATTAATATTTTTGGTCCGTTTTTCTTACCAATCTTTTCAGCAGCAATTGAACCAAGTCCATCATACATAATTCTTTCTTTTGGAACTACAGTGAGGAATTCTCGCTCCATAATATTTTTTACATATTTTTCATGGGCGGCTATTCCATTTACCTCAGATAATTCCTTTAATAAATCCAAATTTTTAGGCATTAATTTCTCCTTTTTCTTCTTTTTCAGGGTCACCTATAACGGTGTCCTTCTTATTACTTTCATCTTTTGATGGTGCCTTGATAATATTTTCTTCAGTATTCTTTTCTTTTTTACCTGTAATTTCTTTTGTAGATTCTTTAATCACCAATTGAAAACGGTAATTACGATAATCTTTATAACCCCTAAAAGCAATAAACAAAGCTGATATAATTGCTAAAGCCAAAATAAACCATGATAAAGTGTTCAGATTGAAACCACCATTACCAATTATTAAAGAACCGAATGTTATAAAGACAATATGGGAAAAAAACATCATCGTATCAGTTGTCTCTTTGCGAATCGTTGTCGCAAAGAAATAAATAAATGCTCGAAGATATAAAACAACTCCTATTAGATACCCGAATATTTTCCCAAGATTATTGATACCTTTAGTTCCTAAATAAATCAAATAAGCACCAACAATAATATTTAAAACTATCTCACCACTAAAAATCCATTTCATCACTTTATCTTTAGTGGTCTTTACCAGTGGAAAAACTCTAAATAAACCCAGGATGATAAATATTGTACCCACAATGTAGAGCAAAGAGATTGGTACAAATTTCATAACCAGTCCAAAAGCAATCAAAATTGCTGCTCCAACAAATTCAAAAACCCAAACATACTTCTCAAAAAATTTTTTCATGATTCACCTCACATTTTTTCTTTGATTCCTACTCCTATTAATGTTAAACTGTCCTTTAAAACAATTTGAACAGCTTTCAAAAGTGTCAATCTCTCATTTGTTTGTTCAATGTCATCGGTAATAATTTTATGATCGTTATAATAACTATGCAATTCACCAGCTAGTTGCAGTGAAAATTGACAGATTTTATGAGGAAGTCGCTTTGAAGCAGCTTCTACAACATATGTTGGATATTGTAATAAAATTTTTATTAAACTATATATTTCATCGATATCTAGAGATTGAAATTCCTTTACAGGAGTAAAATCTTTTCCACTCTCCTCCAGAACTCTAAAAAGGCTATTGATTCTAGCATAGGCATACTGGACATAGTAGACAGGATTTTCATTGCTGTTTTTTACTGCTAAATCTAAATCCAAATCCATATGAGTACTCAAAGCCTTGGAAATGTATAAAAATCTCAAAGCGTCACTGCCTACTTCATCTATTAAATCACGAAGGGTAATGGCCTTACCACTTCTTTTGCTCATCTTAACTTCAACACCATTTTGAAGAGCCCTGACCATCTGTAAAATATCGATGTTGATAGCCTCAGGATTCCCACCTGCTAAATAAACTGCTGATTTCAATCTATTGATATAACCGTGATGATCAGCTCCTAAAACATCAATCAAACAAGTATAGCCACGTCGCAATTTATTCATATGATAAGCGATATCCGGTGCTAGATATGTCAATGAGCCATCGCTTTTAATAATAACTCGATCTTTATCATCACAATACTCTGTCGTTCTTAACCATGTGGCCTTGTCTTCAATATAGGTATGATTATTTTCTTTTAGGGTATCGAGAACATTTTTTACCTCGCCATTGTCATAAAGCGACTTTTCACTAAACCAATTATCAAATCTAACATTAAAATCGGCCAAATCGTTTTTTAAACCATCGAGAAGATAATTTAAACCTATCTTTCTGAAGTAATCATAATAAGGGTGTTGTAAATAAAAATCTCCACTCTCATTTTTTATTTTACGAGCTATTTCTATTATCTCTTTACCATGATAATAATCTTCACCAAGATTACATTCTTGGCCATGTAATTCTTTATATCTTTCATAAATACTCAATGTTAAATTATTTATTTGGTTACCAGCATCATTAACATAATGTTCAGTGGTGACATCATATCCCGCTTTTTTCATTATTCGTGCTAAAGAGTCTCCATAAGCTGCTCCTCTTCCATGGCCAACATGAAGGTATCCTGTTGGATTAGCACTGACAAATTCCAAAAGCACTTTTTCATTTATGCCGATATCGGTCTTTCCAAAATTATCCTTTTCCTCAATAATTTTAAAAACTACATTGGATAAATATTTTTTATCCAAATAAAAATTGATGAATCCACTACCAGCGACGTCAATCTTTGCCAGATGATGCTTTTTTAAATCTATTTTTTGGATGATATTATTGGCAATTACAACTGGGGCTTTTTTTAATGACTTTGCTAATCGCATAGCAATATTTGTTGAATAATCACCAAAGTTAGTATCTTTGGGGACTTCAAAAAATATCTCATATTTTTCGCTTAACCCCTCCTCTTGTAAAATATTATTTATAGTCTCACCTATTGAATTCAAAATTTCATCTACCAAATTAATCACCTCTATTATTGATATTATAACATAGTCACATCAAAAATTAAATTGTTTTTTAGATATAAATAAAAAATAATGGTATATTAAACCATTATACCCAGAAAGCCGTTCAAAGGCACATTTAATGTACCCTTTATTGATGTGAAACCTGTCAGCTTCACGGTGGAAATCTCCAATTGTGCATCCTTGGGATTCTTATCAGAAATGAATAAGCATTCAACACCAGACACACCTCGACTTCCGAAATTTTTTCGTTCGGTTCGCATACTATAAATCACGAACTCTCCAGGCACTTATATTATAGTTTTTATTTTGTTTTTTGTCAACTTATAGGCTTTGCGATAAAATTTTGATAATAAAAGAGTCCAAAAAATATTTTGGACTCTCTTTTTTTATTCATAACACCAAGCGACACCAATTCCACCATATCCCAGGTTAATAGCGATAACAGGAGAGATTTGACGAGAAATTTTGATCAAAGCATTATCAATTCCTTCTTTTAAAGCTTCAGCAACTCTATTAACACGATTAATAGCATTGGCATGTGATATATAAATATATACTTTCTTAGTGGCATCTTTGATTTCACTTTTAATTCTGTCAACAATAAAATTGATAACATTTCTCTCAGTTCTCAGTTTACTAGAAATCAAAACTTTCCCATTGACGTATTCTATCATCGGTTTGACACCTATTAAATTGCCAATAGCTGCTTTTATTTTAGTAATCCTTCCCGACAATTTTAATGTATTCAAATTCTCAAAGTTCATTAAAATACCACTATTCTTTTTAATATTTTCAATATATTCCAGTAATTCCTCTATTGTATACTCCTTTTTTATCCTTTCAACGACCAAATTGGTGATAATTTCAGCCCCAACAGATGTACTCAAAGTATCAACAACATGAACATTTACTCCCTCAGTTTCCCCACGGGCAATAGTGGCCGATTGATAAGTACCTGATAGAGTTGAAGAAATGGTAAGGCACAAAATATCGGTTGCCCCTTTATCTCTTAAGTCTTCAAAAACTTCTAAATATTTTTGTGGAGATGGTTGACTACTACTTACCTTCTTTCCCGCTTCAAGGGCATTCATCACGTCACTAATGGTTATATCGATGTCATCTCGAAAAGATTCACCATCGATTATGACATTTAGAGGAACAACAGTTATATTGTTGTCCTTAATAAAATTCTCATCAAGATTAAATGTACTATCAGTAACAATTCTAAGTTTCATTTTTACCTCCAAAATTAAACTTTTACTTTTCATATGTTTCTATGATATAATAATGTATTATATTATAAATCATTTTTATAAAAAAAGATAGTTATTTGCTCAAGATATTATGACAATTTTAACAATAAAAAACATGGTGAATTATGAAAGATTACATCAACAATCAACACAGATATTACACATTAGATTTTTATCTAAAAAAAAGATTTGCTTCTAAAGTCTTTAAGGTAGCTCTAAATGGTAATTTTTCTTGTCCTAATCGCGATGGAACAATTAGTGATAAGGGATGTCTTTTCTGCTCACCTGAGGGAAGTGGTGATTTTGGGGGAAATCGCTTTGAGAGTTTAAAAGAACAATTTGATAAGGTTTCATCAGTAATTCATCATAAATGGCCAAATGCTAAATATATCGCTTATTTCCAGGCGAATACCAATACATATGGTCCCCTAAAAAAATTAAAGAATCTTTTTGAAGAAGCAATAAAGTTAAGTCCTGATATTGTTGCTTTGAGTATTGCAACAAGACCGGATTGCCTAAGCGAGGATATTTTAAATTATTTAGCAGAATTAAACAAAAAAATTCCTCTATGGATTGAGCTGGGTTTACAAACAATCAATGAAGACACAGCAAAATACATCAATCGAGGCTATAAACTAGAAGTCTTCACCCAGGCAGTGATGAACTTACGAGAAAGA
>JAQUYR010000065.1 GCA_028691715.1 Bacilli bacterium
AAATATTGAGTAACTAATTTGAAAACAGAACCAGGTGTAGTAGCTTCGAAGTTTTCATCAGCTGTCCATACAACAGTAGATCCACCAACAGTAGTTGGTAATGTAAGAACTGTAGTTTCAGTTCCGTTTCCACCATATGGCATATATAATACACCTAATAATTGAAGACCAGTATAAGTAGTAGCATCAATTGCAGCAGTATTTACAGTGTTAGTTCCATCTAGGAAAGCTTCAACATCTGCAAATGCAGCATTATTTTTAACTAGATTTACTTTCAATACATAGTTTTCAACAAATTCGAATCCACTTTCTTCTTCATAACGAGCAACTACAGCGATTTCAGCATCAGCTTTTTCAGTAGTGTTGTTGTAAAGAACTTTAATGTAGTTACCATTACCAGCATAAGTAGCATCTACTGTTAAACCAGCAGGTAATGCATAGCTATAAGTAACTCCGAATTTCTCATCATGAGTAGGTAATAAGAAACTACTAGAAACAGTAGCGCCTTCGATACCAGCAAATACGCCTTCTTCAACATTGAATGCTTGTTTTTCAGCAGCAGTATAACCATTAACATTGAAAGTTAATGTTGCAGACTTAGCAGCAGCACCAGATTTTGGAGAGATTGTATAAGTAACAGTAGTATCGTTATCAGGACGAGTGAACTTACCATCATTTGTTAAAACATAATTCTTGTTAGTTGTCCAATTGTAAGCAACTCCATCATAAGTAGGAGGTAATTGGATATCAGCAGAAACTTTATCTGAACCTACACCAGTGATGTAGTTAGAGAATAATTTTCCGATAACTTCGATAGCAGCATCAACTTTTTGGAAGTCATTGCCTTCGATTTCCTTAACAAGTTTTAGATTAACTGTGTTACTTAATGTGATATCACCGAAAGTAACAGTGTAGTTAATAGTATAAGAAAGACTTGTTGCTTCGCCTAAATCAGGCATAACAAATGTTTCAATTACATCACCATCAACATCGTACACGATTGTAGCGCTGCCGTTCCAAGGTTTTGGAAGGTCAAAGTCACTATTGATATATCCGTTTAATTGTTCAGCGATATATGCAACTTCTCTTGTAGCGATATCAAATGCAGCGCCTGTTTCAGAAACAGTAACTTCAGTTGTAGCAGCTTTAGAACTGTCTAATACAGATGTAGCAGTGATTTCAACTTTACCAGGACGAACACCTGTAACAACGCCATTAGCGTCTACAGTAGCGATTGATGGATCGCTTGTTGCCCATGTAAATAATTTTGTAGCAGTTGCAGGAGCAACTTCCATTTCTGTAGCTAAATTTAAAGTTTCGCCGACTTTAACATCGTCGCCGAATAAAATTACACTAGTTGGAGCTACGAAATTCTGAGCTGGACATTCAGGAATCTCTGGACATTCAGGGCATTCTTCACATTCTTCACATGGAACAGTAGGATACAACTCTTCGCATTCTGCTTCAGTTGGATCAGTTTGTTCTGGACATGGGAATAGTTCATTACACTCAGATTCAGTAGGGTCATCACACTCTGGACATTCAGTAGTACATCCAGCAAGTAAGAATAGACCAAAAACTAGTACAAGGGCGATAGCCCATTTTCTAACGTTTTTTAACATAATCTTTTTTTCTTTTTCCTTTCTTAAGATTAAAAGTTGTCTCTCCCTTGAGAGATACATATATATTATATATAATAGCACCTCTGATGTCAACCTTTTTTTTAAAAAAACTATAAAAATTTACATCTTTTTTAGAGAATTTTACATCTTTATAGTTTTTTGCTTCTAATTTATAATTTTATTAGGGTTTAATATGTTATTTGGGTCGAAAACGTTTTTAATACCTTTCATCAGTTCAACTTGAGTTGGTCCTAAAATATCAGCCAGGTATTTTTTCTTAGCATAACCAATTCCGTGTTCACCAGAAACCAATCCCCCAACTTCTTTAGCCTTTTTATACATTTCATCAAAAACATTAGCTAGAAGTGTTGGCCACTCTTCTTCAGCCATGTCATCCTTGCAGATATATATATGAAGATTTCCATCACCAGCATGACCAAAGCTTGGAATTCTGACATTGTACTTGTTTGCTAATTCATAGGTAAAATTGATATACTCACTCACTTTAGCTCGAGGAACAACAACATCACATTCATCCATTTCAGTAGTTGAAGCCTTAATGGCCTCAAGGAAAGATCCTCTAGCCTTCCATACTTCATCTTTTCTTTCCGTCGTATCAACAATTAAGGCATCTAAAGCTCCTAATTCATTCAAACATAAATCAGCGGCTCTTTTATATTTACTCTCAATTTCTTGTTCATTCGCTCCATCAAATGTCAGAAGAATATATGCTGAATTCTCGCTGTCAGGGAATTTTCTTCCCAAAAACATTTCCGAAAAGCCAATTGTTTCTCTGCCAAAGAACTCAACAGCTGTTGGGTCAGATTTAGATTGAAGAATGTGAGGAACATTTTCAATTCCCTTTTTTAAATTCTCAAAAGGAACAAGTAAACTAATCGTCTTAGTAGGTAGAGGAATAAGTTTTAAGTAAGCTTTGGTAACAACAGCTAAAGTTCCTTCACTACCAATGATTAAATTTTTTAAAGAATATCCTGTGGTATCCTTAACAACACGGCGACCAAATTCAGTGACTTCACCATTTGGCAAAACAACTTCAATTGCCCTTACCCAATCGCGAGTTACCCCATATTTAACAGCTCTCATTCCCCCGGCATTTGTTGAAATATTACCACCAATTGTGGCACTTTTTTCTCCAGGATCTGGAGCATAGAAATAACCTCTCGCCTCAACAAATTCATAGATATCCATCAATAAGACTCCTGGTTCAACAACTAAAACCATATTTTCTTCATCCAATTCTAAAATCTTATTCATTTTAGTAACATCCAAAATTATTCCTTTTTGAACAGGGACACAGGCTCCAACTAGTCCAGTACCACTGCCTCTAATAGTAACAGGGATAACATTTTTATTGGCGTACTTCATCACAGCTGCTATTTCATCCCTATTGATTACTTTAATGACCACTTCTGGTGGACATGTTACTGTTCCTAATTCGTCCTTAGAATACTCTTCGTTAATATCTTCTCCACAAAAAATTCTATCACTATCAATAAAGCTTTTAAAATAAGCAATATCCTGACAATCTATTTTCTTGTACATTTATATCACCTAGATTAACCCTTTCGTAGTTTTAATTTCTTCTATTAATTTAGGAAGAATTTTAAAAACATCGCCAACAATTCCATAATGGGCAATATCAAATATAGAGGCGTTCTTATCACAACAAACTGAGAAGACAACCTGACTACCTCTCATTCCTGCAGCAAACTGAACCGCTCCACTCACTCCTAGAGTTATCAATAACTTCGGAGCTACTGTTCTTCCAGACAGACCTATTTGTTTTCTTGGATCCATTAGCCCAGCTTCAACAAGTGGCCTAGTTGATGCTAATTCAGCGCCTAATAAATCAGCTAACTCTTTGGCTAAAGCAATATCTTCTTGTGTTTTAAAAGGACGACCAATAGCGACGATTATTTCCGCTTCACTAATATCAACGCTTAAATTCTTCTCCTTAATTTCTAATAATTTCATATTTGAAGAAAAATTCAATGAACTTGAATCCATCACCACGACTTCCCCATGGGGAGTTTCTTTTTCTGGCATTTTAAATATTTTATATCGTACTGTAGCCATTTGAGGTCGATTGTTATGGCAAATGATTCCTGCCATAATATTACCTCCAAAAGCTGGACGGTTTTGGATTAAATCAGTGTTTTCTTTCATCCCTAGAATTGTGCAATCAGCTGTAAGTCCAGTTCGGAATCTAGAAGCAACTCTTGGAGCAAAACTCCTTCCAATAGATGTTCCTCCATATAAAATAACACTAGGTTTTATCTTATTAATAAAATCTGTCATCATGTTGGTATATCTTTCAACATTGAAATGACCTAAATCTTTATTTTCATAGACAAATAATTTATCCACACCATAAGATAAGATCTCTTCTTTAAATTTGTTGACATCATCAGTGAATAAAATGGCATAGACTGGATGATGAGTTACTTGAACCAATTCCTTAGCCTTACCGATTAATTCAAAAACAACTGGATGAATCTTACCATTGTTGTGCTCTACAAAAACACATACTCCTTGCCATTCGTCCTTATTTATTTTTTGAAAAGTCTCCTCGATAAACTCAAACACCCCAGTTGGTCCTTTTTTAACACAAAGCTTACACATTTTGCATCCCGCATTAATTGATAATTTATCTGTATATTCAATGGCTCCAAATGGACAAATTTTTACCGCTTCTTTAGCTATTTCTGGTGTAACTTTATTTTGATTAATAACTATCTTTCCCATAATTAACTCCTAAAGAAACTTCAACTTATTTATTTTTTCAGCCATTTTAATGGCAAGTCTTTCATCTGAATCAAACCACATCTCTTTATCAGTATTTTTTTCGGGTGGAAACATTCTCTCTACTTGTGTTGGAGATCCCTTCAAACCATAATGAGATTCGTCCTGATCTTCCATATCAGCAAAAGTTAAGACTACAGGTTTATAATCTAAAAATTTTAAGCTGCGTTTATAAGATGGAAGTCTTGGTGTAAAGATTCCTTTTTCTACAGTGATCAGGCAAGGATAATTAACTTCCCAAACTTCAGTTGTCTTGTCCATACTAACAGAAACGATAATAGATTTTTCTTTTATCTCTACAATTTTTTCAACATATGCAATATGAGGAATACCCAAAGCTTCTGCAATTTCTGGACCAACTTGAGCTGTATCACCATCAGTTGTTTGTTTTCCGCAGATTATCAGATCAAAATCCTTTTGTTTTTTTATTCCTTGAGAAAGTGTATATGAAGTTGCAACAACATCAGCACCAGCAAATTTTCTATCAGAAATTAAAACCGCCTCATCACAGCCCATCCACAAAGATTCATTTAAAATAGCAGTAGCAGCATTTGGTCCCATAGTAAGAGAGATTAAATGGGCATTCGTTTTTTCTTTGATTTTAAGAGCTGTCTCTAAAGCATACAAATCATACGGATTCATCTTTGTATTAGAGCCATCCCTAATTAAAACCCCAGTAATTGGATCTATTTGAACCTCCGAACTCGCAGGAACCTGTTTAATACATACAATAATTTTCATAAATTGCTAACCTCTATTTCAAAAAATCAAGAGTTCTTTGATATAACTCGTTTTTTTCAATTACTTTATCATAACCATGACCAGCATCATTAATAAGGTATAGATGTGAATTGTAGAAACTTACACTATATCTAGCCGATATTAAATAATTAACAGCTAAGTCTTTTTTTCCATGAATCAATAACACGGGATTTTTATAATTTTCAATACCAGCAAAAGTGTCATAATGATTAACAGACTCATACATTTCTTTTGATAACTCAAATGTTCCCATCTGGACATTACCATTTTCTAGCTTTTCGCCATTTTCAAATATAGTTTTGATCTTTTCTAGAATATTACCAGCAGGAGACCAAAGCACCATTTTGTAGATTTCATCATATCTCTTGGAAGCTATCATAGCAGCAACAGCTCCACCCATACTGAATCCCAAAACAATTATTCTCTTTGTTTCTTTTTGTTCTTTAACAAAATCAAAGATCAAATTAGCTTCTTCCATCAATGTATCAAAAGTAAAATCTTTAAATTCACCATCAGATTCCCCGTTACCGCTAAAATCCATCCTCAAGCTACTAATATTTATATCAGCAAGCAACCTTGAAAGATTGCGAAAATGGCAGGCGTGTTCTGTTTTGTTCCCTGTAAATCCATGGTACATTATAACAACATCGCCATTATATTCAGCTGGTTGATTCAAATATCCTCGAAGGACTTTTCCTTCTTTGTTTGTTATTTCTATGTGTTTAATCATTTTCTTCCACCAATTTTAAAGCATTACGAATGTGCCCTTTCGTTTTATTTAAATATTCATCAACTTTTTTTACATCATCAGTATTGCTTAGAATAGCAAACAATGCTTTTTTTACACTCCCAAATTTAGCAATCTTATCCCTAGCTTCTTCAATTGATATCCCCGTTATTTGACTAACAATGCTTTCAGCTCGAGCAACCAATTTTTTGTTGGTTGGCTGAACATCTATCATATAGTTCTCATAAACCTTTCCCATTTTAATCATTGAAGTTGTTGATATCATATTGCATATCAATTTCTGAGCAGTTCCTGATTTCATCCTTGTTGAACCAGTAATCACTTCTTCGCCTGTAACTGCCTCGATTGGAAAATCAACCAAAGAGGCCAATGGACTATTCTTAGTGGTTACAATACAACCAGTGATACAGCCAACACTCTTGGCATATTCTATTCCTCCAATTACATATGGAGTTCTGCCACTGGCAGCTATTCCAATAACAATATCCTTTTTGGTTACATTTATTCTCTTTAAATCCTTTATTGCTAATTCCTGTGAATCCTCAGCGCCTTCAACTGCTTTCACAAAAGCGCTTTCACCTCCAGCCATTAAACACTGAATTGTATCAAATGATACCCCAAAGGTCGGAGGGCACTCAACAGCATCTAAAATACCAATCCTTCCACTAGTTCCAGCTCCCATATAGATCAACCTACCATCCTCATAAAAAGCTGAAACCAAATTATCAACGAGTTCAGCTACTTTAGGCAAAACCTCTTTAACAGCAAAAGCTACTTTTTGATCTTCATTGTTTATCTTTGTCAATATTTCTATTGTTGAAGAAGTATCAATATTTATTGTATCAACATTTCTTTGTTCAGTTCCTATTTTCTTTAAATTTACTTCCATAAATATCATCCTTTCAAATCGCTTTCTTTTGCTGGAGTAAT
>JAQUYR010000066.1 GCA_028691715.1 Bacilli bacterium
CAACTACTCAATATGTTCCTGAGTGGGTTTATGTTTTTGATAAGAGTAAATTAGTCAGTGGATATTCCTTTGCTACAACAAATGCTAATCCAACATGTAGAAGCACTGATATGGCCTACACAGAAGGGATCAATTATACTGTTGTTATTGATGGGTTTATTATATCTGATAATATTGAGGAAGTGAGTATAGAAAACGTTGTAAAGGTTAATGGTGAAGATGTCAGTTTTGTCTACAGCGACCATAATGCTGTTGTTTTAAAATTTAAATTAAAGTAGAAAGTGTGATTTTATGCTAGCAACAGTTGTTAATGCTATAGCAGTATTAGTCGGAGCATCGCTTGGATTATTATTAAAAAAGATAATTAAAAAGGAAATTTGTGATTCTGTTTTAAAGGCAATTGGAATTGTAGTTTTATTATTTGGAATTGCTGGAGTTATGCGATACATGCTTCATATAAATGTTGATACTGGAGAAATAACAACTAGTAATGAATTGATTTTGATTATAACAATGGCTGTAGGAATGATGATTGGTGAATTATTAAAAATAGACCACCACCTGGAAACGTTTGGAAATCATCTTGAACGTAAATTGGGCAAGTCATCGTTTTCTGTTGGCTTCGTATCTTCAACACTTGTTTTTTGTGTTGGAGCAATGGCAATTGTAGGTAGTGTTAATGCTGCTCTTGGAGATTCAAGCGTCATCTATTTAAAGTCTGCTATCGATATGGTTACAGCGGTAGTTTTGGCTTCAACTCTTGGATTTGGTGTTTTGTTTTCAGCAATTCCAATAATTTTATACCAAGGGGGTTTAACCATCGGGGCATATTTCCTGGGTAATTTTATGAGTGATCAATTTATTGCCGTATTCAGTATGGTTGGTTATGCAATGGTTGCTTGCATTGGATTGAATTTTTTAATTAAAGAAAGGATTAAGGTTGCTAATATGCTACCAGCATTAATCTTAGTAATCTTATATTTTTTGGTGTTCTAGATGGAATATATAGTTAGAAAAGGTGAATTTAAAGACTTGCTAGGGATTATGAGTGTTATCGATGATGCCAAGGAATTATTTCGACTTAATGGCTCGACTCAATGGCAGGATACTGATGGCTACCCAAATGCCAATACTTTTATAAAGGATCTTGAAGAAAATGAAGTTTTAGTCTGTGTCGACGATGAGAAAATAATTGGAGTTGTTGTTGTTTCCTATAAAGAGGAAGAGTGTTATAAGACAATAACCCAAGGAAAATGGTTGAACGATAATCATTATGCTGTGATACACCGTTTAGCGGTCAAAAAAGAGTATTATCATCAAGGAGTTGCCCGGTTACTCTTGGATAAGGTTGAATACCTAGTTATTGAAAGAAATATATACGATATTAAAGCTGATACTCACGAGAAGAATATCGCTATGCAACATCTTCTCGAAACAAGTGATTACTCATATACAGGAGTTGTTTATTTGTTAAGACCTGATGTTTTAGAGAAAAAAAGGCTGGCATATCATAAGATTATCGGTAGAAAGAAACATATGAAAAAGGCTATTCTTTTAATTCATGGTTTTTTGAGCGATATGACAGACTTTGATAACCTCGTTCCCTTTTTAGAGGAAAGGTATGATTATGTTTGTAAGATTGTTTTACCTGGCCATGGTCCTGAGAATAACTATGATTATGATAAATTTAACAAGGAGGATACCTTCAAGCATTTAACTGATACATTTGATGATCTCCATCGCAGGTATAAAGAAATAGATGTTCTGGGATTTTCTATGGGAGGTGCTCTGGCTAGTTGTTTATCAAGCTTTAGAAATTTTAACAAGCTAATTCTTTTAGCTCCAGCTAACAAATATTTTAATCCTAAGGCTTTAGTTTCAACAACTGAATTTAGTGCTCGAAACTTTAGCTCTTTAGAAAAAGCAATTGTTAAGAAATCAGCACCCGAACAGGAAGCCTATAAAAACTTACTGAAAGCTGTTAGTAGTGACAGTTCATTAGGTTTGAGTTTTGTTTTGAGAAAATATTTGAGATCATATATTTGGAAAGCATACAATGAGTTCAAGGATATAGTTTTAAACTGCAATAAAGATTTAACAGAGATAAAGAATCCAACTCTCATATGTTGGGGAACAATTGATCAGTTGGTTCCACGAAAGTCAGTGGAATATTTATATTCTATTTGCACAAATCCTAACAAAAATCTCAAGATTTATGAAGGAATTACCCATTTAATGTTGATGTCGAAGAATTCAGAACCCATTATTAAAGATATTTTAGATTTTTTAGATAATTAGATAATTTTAAAACTATAAGAAAAGAGAAAAATATGAAAAAATTATTAACTGTTATAATGTTATTATCATGCCTTTTTTTACTTGCCTGCAATAAAGAAAATGATGAACCTTTATTTGTTGCTTCGGATTATTCAGATATCAATAATTGGATTAATGTTCCACAGGAGATTACTAAAGAAGTCGATGTTTTTTATCTAATCCCAACTTGTTGGGGAAGAATGAGCGAAGAAGAACCAGTAATCTCAGAAATTGATAATCAAATTCTAAGAAACTATGGCCCACTCGCTTTTAATGATCAAGCAAATGTTTTTGCACCATATGCTAATTTATATGCTCCGTATTATCGTCAAGTGGATTCTTCGCTTCTTGCTTTTACCCTTGAAGAACAGGCTGAAATTCTTTCGTCATATCCAAAAGCAGATGTTTTTGCTGCTCTTGATTATTACTTTGAGAACTATAACAATGGTCGACCATTTATCCTTGCTGGTCATTCACAGGGATCAAATCTTCTTTGTTATGTTCTATCTGAATACATGAAAGAAAATCCTAAAATATATAAAAGAATGATTTGTGCCTATGTAATAGGTTATTCAGTAACTGAACAATTCTTGGAAGAGAATCCTCATCTAAAGTTTGCTACATGTGCTACTGATACTGGAGTTATTGTTTCATATAATACAGAAGCAGAAGTAGTGGAAGGAGTTAATCCGGTGTTACTTGAAGGAGCAAAAGCTATCAATCCAATTAATTGGAAAACTGATGATACCTATGCTTCCAAAGAAGATAATTTGGGTACAAACGTTTTTGGAGAAAAGATGATGAATTTTGCTGATGCTAAAATAAACCTTGAAAGAGGAAGTGTAATCTGTAGCACAGTAAATCCTGATAATTATGTTTCAACAAACAGTGCTTTTCCTAAAGGAATGTATCATAGTCAGGATTATAATTTTTATTATTACAATCTTCGTCAAAATGCTCTTGACCGTATTCAACAATATCTTAACTCTTAATATAATTTTATTTTAAATACAAAAAAATTGAGGTAGGTGGCTATTCTTGAAAAAAATTGAAGTGAAATGCAGTGAGTTAAACGAAAAAGCTTTAGGAATAGTCCATCTAGGAAAAGATAGTATTGAAGTTCCCAACTTTTTACCAAGAGAAGAAGGGATAATTGAAATAAATAATGAGGGAAAATTTTCAAGAGTAAAATTAATCAAGATTACAAAACCCTCTTCTAAAAGAGTTGAAGTTAAGTGCGATATTTATAATAATTGTGGAGGATGTCAACTTCTTCATTTGAGTTATAATGACCAAATAGAATTTAAACGAGAACTTGTTGAATCATACTTCAAGAATGCAGGACTACCATCGAAGATTGATGAAATTATCAGTGCTGAAAAATTGGTAGAATATCGCAATAAAATGCAAGTAGCTTATAAATATCGTGAAGGTAAGGTTGTTTGTGGATTCTATGAAGAGGAGTCACATCGTATTATCCAATTGACTAATTGCTTGGTTCAATCCCCAAAACAAAATGAGATAGTCAAGTATATTCAAGTATTGATGGGGCAAATGAAGATTGCTCCTTATAACGAGGATAAAAGAACCGGAGTTATTAGATTTGTTTTAGTCAGAGAAGCCAGATTTACCAAAGAAGTAATGGTAATTATTGTTACCAACAGTGAGATGTTTCCTGGAAGAAACGATTTCATCAAGAGGTTAAAAGCCAAATTTGATTATATAACAACAATCATCCAAAATGTTAATAGTCGCAAAACTAGTATAATTTTAGGAGATGAGGAAAGAATTCTTTTTGGTAAAGGATATATTGAAGATTATTTATGTGGTATAAAATTTAAAATTTCTTCAAAAACATTCTTTCAAACAAATCCTTACCAAACCGAAAAATTATATAACAAGGTTGTTGAATATGCAGCTTTAACAGGAAATGAAACTATCATTGATGCTTATTGTGGAGTGGGAACAATTGGAATGGTATTGGCTAAAAATGCTAAAAATGTTATTGGAGTTGAATCTAATAAGCAATCAGTAACAAACGCTTCAGCAAATGCTTATGAGAATAAGATTAAGAATATAAAATTTTACTGCAATGATGCTACAGATTTTTTGATGAAGCTGGCGAGTGAGAAGATTGAAGTTGATATAATAATCATGGATCCTCCAAGAAGTGGTTCAACAATAGAGTTTTTAAATTCAATAAAGAAATTGAAACCGAAAAAAGTAATTTATGTTTCTTGTGATCCAGCAACACTGACAAGGGATTTAAAAGATCTTATCAGTGATTATAAAATTGAGAAAAAAGCTATTGTTGATATGTTTGTTGGGACATATCATGTAGAAAGTATAGTTTGTCTTGAAAGAAAAAAGTAGTTTTTATCATAAAAACATCGAGATAGTATATTCTCTATTATGAGAATCTATTTAGTATAAGTGCTATAAAACATTTTTCATGTCTTCAATCTATGTTTGAACTATAGTTTGTTTAGAGAGAAAGTAGATAGTTATAGTCATTGAGTATTAAATTTTCTAAATTAATTCAACAAGCTATAGGCAGGTAAAAAATAATTTGATGTAGAAGATATATATCTTAAAGACAACAATATTCAATTTTTGAGAAAATCGGAGAAAAAATGAAATCAATATGTGGAGCAGATTGCAATAATTGTAACCTTAATCAAAAATGTAAGGGATGTATTAAAACATGTGCTAGTCCTTTTGGAGGAAAATGCCTTGCTGCTGAATACATTAAAGTCAGTAGTATTGGGGAATACATAAAATTTAAAGAGAAATTAATATCTGAATTTAATGCTTTAGGAGTAGAAGAACTTCCGAAGATAACTCAGCTTAATGAATTACCTGGATTTTATGTTAACCTTGAGTACAAACTTCCAGATGGAAGTGTGGTTAAATTCTTGAATGATAGTGATATTTATCTCGGTTGTCAGATTGAGATTTCAGACATTAACAAGTATTTTGGATTTATTGCTTGTTTAGATTTTATACTTATATCAACATATGGTATAGGTGGTTCTAATCCAGAGCTTGTAATATATAAAAAAAGGTAATAATTATATTAAATAATAAAAAAGCTATTAGGGATACTCTAGTAGTTTTTTTTGTTAATTTTTTGATTTATCAAATGAATAAAAACAAAACTATCCTTACCATAATTATATCCAATTTCTATACAACAATATATAATAAATTATTTATTTAATTTGTGATAAATCATACAATTTCTCTTGAATATTCGTCCAAAAAATGGTATAATTTGGACGAATAAGTGAAGAGGTGGACGAATATATGCGAACATTTGATTATGAAAGTTTAGTTGTTAAATCATGGGACTCTGAAATTGTAGAATTGATTGCAAAGATACATGAATATAAGGGCAAACAAGAATTATATATTAGACAAAAGCCAACGGAATTAAAAAGGCTGGTAGAGTATGCTAAAATTCAAAGTATCGAATTTTCAAATAAGATAGAAGGTATCATTACTACAAGTACACGTATGAAGCAGTTAGTTAATGAGAAAGTTGCACCGAGAAACAGAGATGAAAAAGAGATTGCTGGATATAGAGATGTCCTAAATACTATCCATGAAAGTTATGAATATATTTCGGTCAAGTCAAATAATATTCTTCAACTTCATCGTGATTTACTAAAAACAGCTGGATTCTCGTTCTGCGGACAGTATAAAAATGTTCAAAACTATATTCAGGAAGAATTAGCTGATGGGACCAAGACAATAAGATTTAAACCATTAGAACCTTATGAAACACCTGGAGCTATAGATGCAATTTGTGAAAGCTATTCCAGAATAATCTCTACAGAAAAAGTGGATCCGTTATTAGTTATACCTACATTTATTTGCGATTTCCTTTGTATTCACCCATTTAATGATGGAAATGGAAGAATGGGCAGACTTTTAACATTACTTCTTCTTTATCAAAATGGTTATCAAGTTGGAAAGTATATTAGCATTGAAAAGGAAATTGAGAAAAATAAAGATGCCTATTATGATGCTCTTCAGGCAGCTGATGAGAACTGGCTTGAGGGGAATAACAATCCAATTCCTTTTATAAAATATTTGCTTAGAATTATTTTGTCTTGTTATATTAAGTTCGAAGAGCGAGTTGAAGATATAGGAACTAAAATTAAAAGTAGTCCTTATGATATAGTCAAAGCATATATAGTTAAAAAGCTTGGGAAATTTACAGCTGCTGATATCATTGTTGGATGTCCATCTATAGGTAGATCATCAATTTTAGCTGCAACTAAAAAACTCGTTGATGAAGGATTTATAAGTAAAAAAGGCTTAGGTAAAACTACTTTCTATGTGAAAAA
>JAQUYR010000067.1 GCA_028691715.1 Bacilli bacterium
AATAAAAAGGCACTAAATTTAAGTGCCTTTTTTTATAGGATAAATCCATATATGACAATTCCGAGAATTGCTGAAGCAAGTATCATCAATATTGGACTTATTCTCTTGTATTTCATCTTTAAAAAGAACATCAATATCATTATTGCTAATGACATATAATCAATAGTGGCAACATCTATTTTTGTATTAAACACATCCATAAATGTTGATAATCCCAAAATATTATTTACAATTAGGTTTATAACTACTCCAATAATCAAACCAACAATGACAGGTTTTACTCCATCTAGTGCCCATTTAACTTCTCTATACTTCAAAAAATTATTGATATATTTTGCAATAATATAAATAATAAGAAATGATGGCAAAACCACACTAAAGGTTGCTACAATTGCTCCCAATATCCCTGCTTGACTAAATCCTACCATAGTAGCAGTATTAACAGCAAATGGTCCTGGTGTTGATTCAGCAACTGCAAAAAAGTTTAACAACTCTTCCATTGTCATCCAGCCTCGAGAGACAACTTCATCCTTGATCATTGGTATCATGGCATAACCACCACCGATAGTCAGCAAACCGATTAAGAAGAATACATAAAACAACTCAAATAGAATCATTTTTATCCTCCTTATTGTTACTATCAGTTTTACATTTTATTTTGGTAATTATCATTTGAGATAATACTCCAGCAATAAGACCAAATAGTATGATATAAGTGGTTTTAACATTAAAGACTATACTAGCAATCAAAGCCAAAGCAATGATGATGTAGCTGAAAGCTGTTTTTGTCACATGTTTATTAATTTTAAGAGCTGCATGTAATATCAAGGCAGCAACACATGCTCTTATTCCCTTAAAAGCATAAATAACATAATCATATTTTAAGAAATCCTCAAAAAATATAGATATAGCAGTGATGATAATAAGTGAGGGAAGAACTACTCCTAGGGTTGCAAAAAAACTTCCCCAAAATTTTCCAACTTTATATCCAACAAATGTTGATGTGTTTACGGCAAGGGGTCCTGGTGTTGATTCAGCAATTGCAATAATATCAATCATTTCTTCACCAGTTATCCACTTCTTTTTCTCAACCATTTCATGTTGAATCAAAGGAATCATGGCATAACCACCACCGAAGGTAAATGTTCCAATTTTCAGAAATGTTAAAAAAAGTGATAAAATTTTTTTCATCAATACACCCCCGTTAAGGTTATCTCACCATAATTCATCTCTACTTCTTTTCCATCTATTAAAAGAAGAATATTACCATTATCAAGAATATTTAAAACTCTAGCTTCTTTGGTTTTTTCATCAATCATTAAAAGAACATTTTTTCCAATCAAATATGAATTTTCACGGCAAATATTCAAATAATCACTTTTTTCTTGTAAATATAATTCATATTCATAGAAAAAGTCTCTGAGCAACTCTTCAAAAAGAGATTCTTTATTATATAAAACAGATGTCTCAAGAAATAATGATGTGGCTTTCTTTGAAAGATCATCTTTAAAATCTCTCGTGTTGACATTTATACCAATACCAATAATAACGCAATCAACTTTACTCGAGATAATCGATTCAAGAAGAATTCCAGAAATCTTTTTCTCATTTACTAAAATATCATTAGGCCATTTTATTTTAACATTTTCTAAATGTTTTATCAATGTTTTATATATAGAGGCAGCTGCAAGTAAGCTCAAATTGGTGATGTTTCCCTTTAGGTTGTCTTTTAAGAGAATTGAAAACAACAAGTCATCATCATCCTTCCAATTTCTTTGAAGACGCCCACGACCATTTGTTTGGTGGTCTGCTAAAACTATTGTTCGGTCCTTCAGCTTTGCAAAGTTTTCTTTCAGATAAAGATTTGTTGAAGGAATAGTTTTAAATTTAATTAGATTTTCCATAATACCTCCATATAGAATAAATAGCACTATCCAAGGACAGTGCTATTGTTTATTCTTCTGCCAATGATACTAGCAATAATGCCTTTTACAATATCGAATGGTATAAATATTATAATAAATTTTAATAATATTTGCATTACAGTCATATCCAAATCAATGATCATAAAAACCTTGACCATTAAAACAGCATATAAAAACCCAAAGATATAATCAACTATGATTAGTAATATAGAAACAGAAAAATACATATATTTATTATTTTTCTCTATTAATAGCTTCTTCTTAACAATAAACATTGTCAGAGCCATTCCTATAAAACCAATCAAGAAGCCAAACGAAGGGACATAAATATATCCTATTCCCGCATAAGCTGTTGCAAATACTGGAAGCCCAAATAATCCCATGACAATATAGCTTAATAATATTGCTAAGGCATCCATTGGAAGAACCGTAAAACAAATTATTAATACCACTAATATTTGCATAGTGAAGTTTATAGGGCCAAGTGGTATAGATATTTTACTAGCGACTATTAAAAGCGCTAGTAAAATGGCATCTATAGTTATTTTTTTAATCTTTTTATTCATTTATTTTTATCCAAATAGAGTTAATAGAATACCAGCAGCGATTGCTGAACCGATAACACCAGCAACATTTGGTCCCATAGCATGCATCAATAAGAAATTTGATGGATCTTCTCTTTGTCCCTCTTTTTGGACAACTCTAGCAGCCATTGGAACAGCTGATACACCAGCAGCACCAATCATTGGATTAACTTTACCTTTTGTGGCAACGCACATAATCTTACCAAATAACACACCACTTGCTGTTGCAACAGCGAAAGCAGCAACTCCTAGGCCGATTATTTCCAAAGTCTCAAGTGACAAGAATGTATCCGCATTAGCTGTAGCACCAACACAAATACCTAATAAAATTGTTACAATATATAACAAAGCATTTGAAGCAGTTGCTACAAGATTAGGAACAACTCCTGACTCTTTAATAAGATTTCCTAACATTAACATTCCGATAAGTGGAGCACATGAAGGAATCAATAAAACAACAACTAAAGTTACAAGAATAGGGAATAAAATCTTCTCTAATTTGGAAACTTCACGCAATTGCTCCATTTTAATTTGTCGCTCTTTTTTAGTAGTTAATAATCTTATAATTGGAGGTTGAATAACTGGAACTAGCGCCATATAAGAATAAGCAGCAATAGCAATTCCTGATAATAGATGAGGAGCTAATTTACTTGTTAAAAGGATAGCAGTAGGTCCATCTGCACCACCAATAATACCAATAGATGATGCTTCCTTAGCATCAAATCCTAGTGCTAGTGCTCCTAAGAAGGTAATGAAAATACCAATTTGGGCAGCAGCACCTAAAATCATACTTTTTGGATTAGCAATCAGTGGTCCAAAATCAGTTGAAGCACCAATTCCTAAGAAAATCAAACAAGGATATATTCCCGTTTTTACTCCAAAATATAAAACTCCTAATAATCCAGTGTACTCACCTGTCTCCTCGTTATGTAAGAATATTCCATCATCGGTTAAGTTAACTAGTAACATACCAAAGGCGATAGGTAATAACAAATAGGGTTCGAATTTTTTAAAAATTGCCAAATATAGTAACAATAGAGCCACTAGAATCATTATCAAATTCTTCCAGCCACCATCAGCGAAGAATTGAGCAATTCCAGTTTCTAATGCAAATTTCTCTAATAATTCCCAGATCATATGCAATTACCCGATTACTACTAATGGTTGTTGATTATTAACAGCTTGTCCTTTACTTACTAATACTTGTTTGATAACGCCATCAACAGGAGCAACTATTTCGTTTTCTAACTTCATCGCTTCAAGAATTACAACTGTTTGTCCTTTTTTAACTGCAGCTCCAACCTCAAATTTCACATTTAAAATTGTTCCTTGCATTGGCGCTTTAATTGTAAGGCCTTGACCTGATGCTTTAGGAGTCTCTACTGTTTTTTGAGCTTCAACTGCCTTTGGTGCTTCCTTTTCAGGAGCAACATTACCTGATTTTTCACTTACACTTTCTAATTCAACTTCGTAAACTTTACCATTTACTTTTACTTTATATACTTTCATTTATAATTTCTCCTAACCTATTTGTTTAATAGACACAAGTCTAACATCTTTTTTAGTTTCACTGGCATAATCAATTGTAGCAATCAAGGCTGCAGCCATCATATCTTCATCAGTGATATCTTCTATTGTAAGAACTTTTTGCGGATTCTTTTCAGTTATTTCTTCTTTTACATCTTTTTTGTTGGCTAATTTCAATAAATTAACACAAAATATTATTAAAACAAGAATGGCAAATACCATTAAAATAGCGATTAATGCTGGAACAAGTCCATCTACAACGCTAAAGTTTTCAATTTTTTCAGGGGTATATAAGGCACCATATAACATTTCTTTCACCTACCCTATGTACAAGTTGATTTCAACTGGTTCTTCTTTTTCTTCATTAAGCTTATATTTATTCTCTAAGAATTTTACAGCTACATTTTCAAAAAGAGCACATGTTAAAACATCTTCATCAGATTTAACTAAATCCTTATATTTTTCCTTGAATGATTCAAATTGTGGAGCTAAGTCATCAGCTGGACGATGAGTAATAATTTCATCATTATTACCATTAAGAATCTTTTTCAAGATATCAGGATCAACTGGAGCAGGAGTTCTACCATATAAACCGCGAACATATTCACCGATTTCCTTAGGTATCATCTTATATCTCTCACCAGTCATAACATTCATAACAGCTTGAGTACCAACCATTTGTGATAATGGTGTTACTAGAGGAGGATATCCTAAATCCTTTCTAACTCTTGGAACTTCTTTTAGTACTTCTTCATACTTATCCATTGCCCCTTGATTCTTTAATTGACTCATAAGGTTAGAAAGCATTCCTCCAGGAACTTGATATTTAAGAATACTTGGGTTAGAAGTTAATGCCTTTGGATTAAGCATACCATTTTCTAAGTATTTATCCTTTACTTTTGTCATTTTAACAGCAGCTTTTTCCATTAATTTGACATCTAGATGTGGATCATATTTTGTTCCTGCTAAAGCATATTGGAATGATTCAGTAGGAGGTTGACTTGTACCACCACTAATTGGTGATAAAGCTGTATCAATAATATCAACACCAGCTTCAATCGCCTTCATGTAAGTCATTTCAGCAATTCCTGCTGTACAATGTGAATGAAGTTCAATTGGAAGTTTTGTGTTTGCCTTTAATTTTGAAACCAATTCATAAGCATCTGTTGGTAGTAGTACTCCAGCCATATCTTTTATACACAACGAATCAGCACCCATTGCTTCAATTTCCTTAGCCAGTTCTACATAATAATCAACAGTGTGAACAGGACTTGTTGTATAGCTCAAAGCTATTTGACAATGACCTCTTCCAAATACTTTTTTATATTTATTTGTACTGTCAACAGCACATTTTAAATTTCTAATATCGTTTAAAGCATCAAATATTCTTATGATATCGATACCGTTTTCGATTGATTTTTCAACAAATTTATCAACAACGTCATCAGCATAATGTTTATATCCTAAAATATTTTGGCCACGGAATAACATTTGCAATTTAGTGTTCGGACAAGCCTTTCTAATTGCACGAAGTCTATCCCAAGGATCTTCATTCAAGAATCTAATACAAGCATCAAAAGTTGCGCCGCCCCATACTTCTAGAGCATAATAACCAACCTTATCTAGTTCTTCCAAAGCACTCAACACTTCTGGTGTTGTCATACGTGTGGCGAACAATGATTGATGACCATCTCTTAGGCAAGTATCAACAATTTTTACACCCATTTAAAATTTTTCTCCTTTATTTTAAATTTAGACCACTACTTTTAATAGTGGTCTGTTTAGTAACTTAAATTTCGTTAGCAACCTTTACTATTGCTTCTAAAGCTTCTTCTGGAAGTTTTTCTAAACCTTCACCATTTTTAACATTGTTTAATCTATCTAATAATCTTGCTTTTACCATTTCTAGATATTCTTTATCGCTGAAATCAGGTAAGAATCCTTCAATTGGGAAATATTCTAAAGAACTGAATGGACCAAATTTTTCAAATTTAGCTTTTTCATTTACGATATCTTCAATTAATCCTAAAGTTACTTTTGGAGTAATCTTCTTTTCGTAGTAAGCACCGTTTTCTTTTTGCATATAGAAACCAGTATTAATAATATAGCAATCAACATTCATATCTTGGAATAAAGATTTGAACTTCTTGTAATCTTCAGCTAAAGCATATAATCTAAATGGATTAGCATATGGAACGATAACTAAAGCGTTTGGATCTTCTCCTGGACGATATTCAGCACTTGTTCTCTTAGTAGCAAGAGTTGCTCCCATTACAGAACCTAAAGCAGGATCATTAACTTTTACAACTGGAGGTAATGTATTATCCTTCATAATCCAGAAAATAGCATCACATCTATGAGAGAATTTATACTCACGGTTTGTAGCTGCAAATTTTGATTTTACTGTTCTACCATTACCATTTGTAATATCTTCAGTAACTAGAACAACTTTTCCATCTTTATCCAATGTTGCACCACAGTTTTGAACAGTAACGAAAAATTTGTTTTGTGGATTAGTTAGTGGATAATCTTGAGTCTTATCGAAATAAGATTGTTCCAAACAAATTGATGAAGCATCTTTATTAGAAATGATGAAAGCATCATCGTGTAATACTGTTGTATCCATCT
>JAQUYR010000007.1:0-2337 GCA_028691715.1 Bacilli bacterium
TAGTTAAGGAGAAATAGAATGAAAGTAATAGAAATAACGAAGAAAAAAGACATTAAAAAATTTATTGATTTTCCTAATAAATTATATAAAGATAATTTATATTTTGTACCTTGTATTTTTATTGATGAAATGAATAATTTGAATCCTAAAAAAAATCCTGCTTATCAATATTCAGAAACAAAACTGTTTTTAGCATATGAAGGAAAGAAGATTGTTGGAAGGATCTGTGGTTTGATTAATCATGCCTACAATGAGAAGAGAAATGTTAACCAGATAAGATTTTGTCGTTTCGATGTTATTGATGATATTGAAGTTACAAAAGCTTTAATCGGTGCTGTTATGGATTGGGGAAGAAGTCGTGGAATTTATCAGATGATTGGTCCAATTGGCTTTAGCGATCTGGATAAACAAGGTATGCTTGTTGAAGGATTTACTGAAATGAGTAATTCTTTAACTCTTTATAACCATGAATACTATGTTAAGCATTTAGAACAATTAGGTTTTAGAAAAGATGCTGACTGGATGGAATATCAGGTGTTTGCTCCAAAAGAGATGAATGAAAGAATAAGTAAGTTATCGGACGTTATTCAAAGAAGATATGGATATAAAGTAGTAAGAGTGAAAAATGGTAAGGAAGCTAAACCCTATACTCATGCTGCTTTCAATCTGATAAATGAAGCCTTTGAACCCCTTTATGGAGTAGTAAAATTAAATGACAAGCAAATTGAAGAATCTATAAAGCAATTTGTAGCGCTTGTAAATTTCGAATATTGTTACTTGATAACCGACAAAAACGATACGATGATTGGTTTTGGTGTTTTAACTCCAACTATTAATAATGCCCTGAGAAAATCAAGAGGAAGATTATTTCCTTTTGGATTGTTTAGAGTTTTACATGATTTAAAGCAAAATGAAGTATTAGACATGTATATTTTAGCGGTTAAACCAGAATACCAAAACTTGGGAGTTAATGCTTTGATTCTATGTGAAGGAATTAAGTCAGCAATCAAGCATGGTGTAAAATATGCTGAAACTGGCCCTGAACTGGAGACCAATCATAGTGTTCGTGACCAATGGAAAGAATTTGAGACTAGACAACATCGTCGTCGTCGTTCTTGGATTATTGATTTTAAATAAAAAATGAGATTTCAGGAATTTAAGAGTATCTTTGGTAATAATAACAATTGTAATCCCTATCGTGGATGTGAGCATAATTGTATTTACTGTGATGCTAGAAGTTTGGTTTACAACATTGGTGGAGAATTCACCGATATTATTGTGAAACAAAATGCTGTTGAACTCGCAAGGAAAGAGTTATCAAAGAAAAAAAAGAAGACCTTGATTCATACGGGTTCAATGTGCGATCCCTATACAATATCTGAAGCGAAATTATGTCTGACAAAGCAAATACTAGAAGTGATTTATGAATTTGGATTTGGAGTGGGAGTCCTTACTAAAAGCGACTTAATTCTTCGAGATATTGAGCTCTTTAAAAAGATAAATAAGCGATGTAAAGCAGTGGTATGTTTTACAATTACAACAATGGATGATGTAATATGTAAAAAAATAGAGCCAAATTCTTCACTTACATCTGCTCGTTTTGAGGCATTAAAAAAATTTCATGATCAAAATATTACAACAGGTGTCTGGCTATGTCCAACATTACCTTTTATAACTAATGATGAAGAAAATATCAGAAAAATTGTTAGGAAATGTGGTGAAGTTGGTGTCTCTTACATAATAGTATTCGAATTTGGGACAACTATGCGCGATGGCTCAAGGGAATATTTTTATCAATGCTTAGATGAAGTTTTCCCAGGGATGAAAGAGAGATATCAAAAAATGTATGGACTGCAGTATAACTGTAAAGCTCCAAATGAAAAGGCACTTTGGAAAGTGTTTAAAGAGGAGTGTAATAGATTTAATATAAAATATGAATGGGAAGATATCAATAAAATTTTAAGTGTTAATAATAATTATTCCCAGATTAGTTTGTTCGATAATTAAATATTGTAATAAAAAAAGGTAAATATTAAAATTTACCTTTTTTAAATGCCCTATGATTTAAAATTTGCATAAAGGGTAACTTTACCGACACGACAAATAGTAAAGACATCAATTACCCACAAAATACATGTTCCAAAAATTATCCAAATGATTCCAGGAATAATCTGGCCTTTACCGAGACGATAGATACCATAAAATATACCATCAAGTATTGGAAGGGCAAAGAACAATTTTAGAACAAAGGGTAATCTATCGAAGAAATTTATGTATTTGACCATAAACAGCACCTCTTTCTATAGATATTATATCACAAATATTTTTTTATTAAAG